>DATEGL010000122.1:0-14060 GCA_035280145.1 Candidatus Dormiibacterota bacterium
CTTACGCAGCGAGGGCGAGAGCGCTGTTTCTGTTCGCGTTTGTAAACGCTGCGCTGTAACGCTCGCGGCTCTCGGCTCGCAATCCCGAAGCTCAACTGCCCCGTCGAGACCGGACGCCCCCACGAAGCTGAACCTGGTTGCCGGTTGATTTTACCCGTCACGCTGGCCGCCTACACTTCACCGGGTCATGGCGTCCACAGTCGACCTCGAGCACATCGGGCGAGCCAGCCTCAAGGAGCTCGGCGACATCCGCATCGACGACGTGCTGTCGTTCATCGACCGCGGGATCGAGAAGATGCCGAGCTACCTCGACCTCTACCGGCGCTGGGAGACGCAGCAGTGGGCTGTCGGCGAGATCGACTTCGCCCTCGACCGCCAGGACTGGCTCGAGTCAAGCGAGCTCGACCGCAAGGCGACGCTGTGGTCGCACAGGCTCTTCTTCAACGGTGAGGAGCGGGTGACGTCCACGCTCGCCCCCTTCGTATGGGCGGCGCCAACCCCAGAGATCGAGGTGTTCCTGTCGACCCAGATGGTCGACGAAGCCCGCCACACGGTCTTCTTTCAGCGCTGGTGGCATGACGTCGTCGGCACCGGGTCGCGAAACATGACCGAGCTTCTGCGGGAGATCCGGCCTGAGGCGAACGAGGGCTACAACATCCTTTTCTATGAGCGACTGCCGTCCACTGCGCAGCGCCTGGCCAGCAATCCCAGGGACTTCGACGCCTTCGTCGAAGGCGTGACGCTCTACCACATCGTCATCGAAGCGACCATCGCATTGACCGGGCAGCGATTCGAGCTGGAGGCGATGCGCGAGCAGAGCCTGACGGATCGCGGGTTCTATCGCGGCTTCACGGCGGTGGCGAGGGACGAATCCAGGCACGTGAGCTTTGGCATCAAGCTGCTGCAGGAAGCAGTCCGCGAGGACGCCGAGCGATATGCGCCTATCATCCAGCGCACGCTCGTCGAGTGTCTGCCGCTCATCTCAGGCACGCTCGATCCGCCCGACCCGCGTTACGTGACGGAGTACGGCCACACCGAAAGCGAGATAGTCGAGTTCGCCATCGAGTCCCTCAACAAGCGCCTGCGTGCGATCGGGATCAATCTCGCCGCCTGAGATTCGCGGCTCGCGCGTTGTGCTGCGGCCTGCGCAAGCGGGCGACGAGCCGGCGCTGCGTCGAGTCTTTACCGATCCCGGTGTCGCGAGATATTGGGGCGATCCCGATCGGTCGGTGGCGGATTCGCTGCACCCAGAGGATGGAGAGTCGGGCTTCGTCATCGAGCTCGACGCCCAGCCCATCGGCTGGATTCAATGCTTCGAGGAAGACGACCCGATGTACCGTCACGCCAGCATCGACCTGGCCCTGCATTCCGACTGGCAGGGTCAAGGGCTCGGCCCGGACGCGATTCGGGCCCTCGCCCGGTATCTCGTCAAGGAGCGGGGGCATCACCGAATCACGATCGATCCTGCTGCACATAACACGCGCGCGATCAGCGCTTACGAGCGCGTGGGGTTCAAGCGGGTTGGAATCATGCGCCAGTACGAGCGAGGGCCGGACGGCGAGTGGCACGATGGCCTATTGATGGACATGCTCGCCGAGGAGCTGACTGAATAGCGGCGCTTCCGGCACCGTGTGCCAATCTGGGTTAGCGGCGGACTGCCCTCTCGATCTCTCTTTTGGCGTCCCGGGCGGCGATCGCTTCGCGCTTGTCGTACTGCCTCTTCCCCCGGGCCAACCCGACCTCGACCTTGGCGTGGTTGCGCGAGATGTATATACGAAGCGGGATCAGCGTGTAGCCCTTCTGCTTGACCTTCCCGATCAGGCTCGAGATCTCTTTCCGGTGCAGCAGGAGCTTGCGTGACCGCACCGGCTCCTGGTTCATCACATTTCCCTGCGCATAAGGCGAGATGTGGACGTTCTCCAGCCACGCCTCACCGTTGTCGATGCGGACGTAGCCATCGCGCAGGTTCGCCCGGCCGCCGCGGACCGACTTGATCTCCGTACCGGTCAGCATCATGCCGGCCTCGTACCTCTCGTCGATAAAGTAATCGTGGTAGGCGCGCCGGTTGACTGCGAGGTCGCGCTCGCCGTTGCGACGATCAGGCATCGGCCAGAACCTGCTTCGCGTTCGCCGGTTTCTTGCCTGGCAGCTGGACGATCTCCGGTACGTAAGCATCGCCCTCGACGTGGCCGCGTAGGACCTTGACCCGGCCGCGCGCGGTCGGAAGCGTGGCGCCGGGCCACGGCTGCAACCCCCGCACCCGTCGATCGATCTCGCGCGCATCCAGCGACCATTCGAGCTGTCCGTCTTCCCTGGTCAATTTCGGTGCCATGGTCGCCCTCGGGTGATCTTGCTCCACCGCCCGCAGCTCGCCGAATCGTCCAAGCGTCTCCACCAGCAGCGACGCGCCGACCTCGGCGAGCCGCGCCGTCAGCTCGACCGCGTCCTCAGCGTCTCCGATCGGCGTCTCTTGCGCCGCAAGAACCGGTCCATGATCCAGCTGCTCGTCCATCTTCATGATCGTGACTCCAGTCTCGGCGTCGCCGGCGAGAATGGCGCGCGCGATCGGCGCCGCGCCACGCCACCGCGGCAGCAGCGAGGCGTGTACGTTCACAGCGCCCAGGCGTGGTATCGAGAGCACTGAGCGCGGAATGATCTGCCCGTACGCGACGACGACCAGAAGGTCGGGCGCAATGGAGCGTAGGCGCTCGACCGCGTCAGGTTCGCGAAGCTTCTCGGGTTGATAAACCGAAACCCCGAGCTCTTCGGCGGCGACCTTCACAGGTGGCGGCATCAGTTTCATCCCTCGCTTCGCCGGCCGGTCTGGCTGCGTGACCACCGTCACGATGTCATGCCCGGCTGCATGGAGCGCCCGGAGCGATGGGACTGCGAAGGCGGCCGTGCCGGCGAAGGCGATCCTGTAAAGGAAGGCCGTTATCCGGAAGCCGCAGCGACGGCCTCTTCCCTCTCCTCGCCCACGAGCTCCTCGACCCGGCGCAGCGTGTCGAGGCTGGTCAGACGATCGGTAAAGAGCACTCCGTCGAGGTGGTCGATCTCGTGCTGGAACGCCCGGGCTGTGAATCCCGTGGATTTGATCCGGACTTCCTTACCGTGCCGATTGCGGCCCTTGACGACCACGGTCTCAGCGCGTTCAACCTCACCCACCCAACCGGGGTAGCTGAGGCAGCCCTCGTATCCAATCTGCGAGCCGCCCTTTTTGACCAGCTCAGGATTGACGAGGCCCCAGATCTGCTTGTCGTCGCCCTTGACGACACAGACGCGAAGCGCCACCCCGATCTGGTTGGCCGCCAGCCCGGCGCCAGGTGCGTCGAGCATGGTCTCGGCCAGGTCGTCGAGCAGGCGCTGGATGGAGGTGTCCACGCGCGCGACCTTCTTCGCTTTCTCGCGCAGGACAGGGTGTTCGAACGTAAGAATCTGACGGACCATTGAGTTCGATTCTACCCGCGGGGTGCGAAAACCCAACCTCCGCTACTCGACCCAGCGCGACCGGACCATCACGTCGCGTCCCCCGATCTCGCCGTAGCCGCGGAACGCCTGAATTCGCGTGAGGCGAAGCCGGTAGAACGTCCAGTCGCCCAGCTCGCTGGGGTCCCAGCCCATCGCTTTCTTCCATTCGTCGAGCAGCCGCGGCGAATCTGCGACGGGGCTGCTCTCAACGACCTGAGCCTGGATGACGATGGCGTCCGACGGATCTCCGCCCGCAAGGACGGCGAGCGGGTTCATGGCCAGGTTCCTTGCCGTCTTGCTCGAAACAAGGGTCGTCACCACGATCTCGTTGCCATCCCACATGCCGGAGACGGCGATCACGTGAGGACCGCCTCCAACCTGTGCAGTCGCGAGCCAGTAGTGTCCCTGCTTTTCGAGCGCGGCGAGCACATCTCTTTTGCGTGTGGCCGCATCCCTCATGGCACTCCCTCCGCTACGTGACCGGGTCGACGTCGTAGCTCCAATCCCTGCCGCGCGGTGCGAGGTGTCGCGCGCGTTCAAGCCCGCTGCCCTTGAGAGTAACCTGCCAGCGGTACTCACCCCGCAGCCGGTGGATGAAAGCCGGCGATGGGCCCAATACTCGAATGCCCTCGATGCCTTCTTTCAACAATCCCGAAGCAATGCCGTCCGCGGCCTCTCGCGCTGAGGTCGCGGCTTTGGCGTCTTCGCGGTCTGTGCGGGTCAAGACAGCAAGGTCTGCGTACGGCGGAAACACAAACGCATTTCGCGCCGGCAGCTCGGCCGCGTAGAAACCCTCGTAATCGCCTTCGGCCGCACACCGCAGGCTGTAGTGCTCGGGGTTGCTGGTCTGCACGATGACGCGCGAAGGCCGGCCGTCGCGGCCCGCACGTCCCGCGACCTGCGCCACCAGCGCGAACGTGTTCTCGGCAGATCGGTAGTCCGGAAAGTGCAGCGGCAGGTCCGCGTCGACGACGCCGACGCACGCCACAGCGGGGAGGTCAAGGCCCCTCGTGACGAGCTGCGTGCCGACCAGGATGTCGGCGCGATGCTCGCTGAATGTCTCCCACACGTGGAAATACGAGTCGGGACCTCTCGCAATGTCGCTGTCCAGGCGCAGGACGCGAGCCTGCGGCCACAATCGCTTCGCCATTCCCTCGAGCCGCTGCGTGCCCATGCCCAGGGCGCGGATGCTCCGACTGCCGCAGTAATCGCACACCGCGGGCATGGCGCGCGAGTAGCCGCAGTAATGACAGACCAGCCCATCAACCTCTGCGTGCTGCACCAGCGCTACCGAACAGCCGAGGCAGTTCACCGATCGCCCGCAGTCGCGGCACATCACATATGTCGCCATGCCGCGGCGATTGAGGTACAGGATCGTTTGCTCCTCGTTGTCGAGCGCGCGCGTCACCGCTTCGACGAGCCTGCGGGAGAGCGGTTGACGGTTGCCTTCGGCAGCTTCGTCACGCATATCGACGAGCTCCACCTCAGCGTCATGACCGCGGACGCGGTGCGTCATCTTCGCCAGAGCGATCTCTCCCGTCGCGGCTTCGTGGTAAGTCGCGACGCTCGGGGTGGCGGAGCCCATGACCAGGCGCGCACCGCTGACGGTCGCCAGCCGCCGGGCCACCCACCCCGTCTCGTAGCGCGGCGTGCGGTCCTGCTTGTAGGCGGCCGAGCCTTCCTCGTCGAGGCACACCAGACCAAGCCGGGGGATGGGTGCAAACACCGCGGAGCGGCTGCCCAGGATGACCGACGCTTCGCCACGCCGCACCCGCCACCACTGCTGTGCGCGTTCGAGCTCGGTGAGCTGGGTGTGCAGGATGGCGACCGGCGCCGCGAGCCGCTCGCGCACGCGCTGCACGAGCTGTGGCGTCAACGAGATCTCCGGCACCAGCAGCAAAACCCGCAGGCCATTGCCAAGCGCCTGTTTAGCCGCCGCCAGGTACACCTCGGTCTTGCCGCTGGCGATAACGCCGTGGAGGAGCGTGATGTGACTCGAGTCGATCGTTTCCATGGCGGCCGACTGCTCGGCGGTCAGGCTAACGGGGTGCCCAGCCGCGGCGGGCCCCGTGGCCAGCTCGAGAAGCCGGGAGTGGCGAGTCTGCCGGCTCGACGCCGTCGATCCGGCCTTGCCTGTACCCCGCACGCGAGGCGGCAGCATAGCTCGGATGACTTCGATCAGCGGGGTCCAGTAATGGTCCGCGACCAGCCTGGCCAGCTCCACCTGGTACGGCAGCAAGAGCGGCTCTGCGCCCGCCGATGCGATCGGTTTGGTTTCGACCTCGGGCGCCTCGGTGCCGAGCGAGACGACGAACCCGTACGAGCTGCGCCGCCCGAACGGGACTGTCACGCGGTGGCCGGGGACGACGTCGATGCCCTCGGGAACCGAGTACGTATAGGTTTCGCGGGCTATCCCGCGGGCGGCCTCCACGGCCACCTCTGCGTACAGGGCCACCCTACCTCTGCAGCTTCGGCAGGACGTAATCCAGGATCTTGTCAGCCATCTCTCGTTTCGTTACCTTGTCGAGCTCGTGGCGCTCGCCGTCGGCGAACAGCAAGACTCCAGCGTTGTAATCGCTGCCGAAGCCGATGTCGTGGCGCGAGATGTCGTTGGCCACAATCGCATGCAGTCCCTTTCGCTTCATCTTCTCGAGCGCCTTGGCGTCGAGCTTCGAGTCTTCCGCAGCGAACCCCACCCGAAACAGCGGGCCGAGGGATTCGTCTGCGGCAAGCGAAGCCACCAGGTCGGGGATTGGCTCGAGATTCAGGGTGAGTGCCGGCGTCTCTTCGCGCCGGATCTTGTGCTCGGCGACCCTCGCGGGACGGAAGTCGCCCACCGCGGCCGCCATCAGCAGCAGGTCCGCGTCGCGCAGGTGAGACCGCAGCTCAGCGAGCATCTCCGACGCGGTGTCAACATGCTGGACGTCGATTCCTCGGTGTCGCGGATGGTCAGCAGCACTGATCAAAGTGACACTCGCTCCGCGGTCCGCGGCCGCCGCGGCCAGGGCAAACCCCATCTTCCCGCTCGAGTGGTTGCTGATGTATCGCACCGGATCGATCGGCTCGCGGGTGCCGCCCGCGGTGACGACGACGCACCTGCCTGCAAGGTCATAGCGCGAGCGGACTGCGTGCGCCATAGCATTGAGGATCGCCGGCGGGCCGGCGAGGCGACCCGCACCAACGTGGCCGCTGGCGAGGTGTCCTGTCTCGGGCTCGACCAGGGTCAAACCTCGCTTGCGCAGCGTGGCCAGGTTGTCCTGCACCGCCTGCTTGGCCCACATGGCGTCGTTCATTGCCGGCGCCACGACCACGGGGCAACGCGCGGCCAGCAGCGTCGCCGTGACGATGTCGTCTGAGCGTCCACCGGCGATGCGCCCGATGACGTTGGCGGTGGCGGGCGCAACGAGGATAAGCTGCGCCCAGTCGCCGAGGAACACGTGAGGTTCGGCGGCCGCGCCGGCGGGCCAGATGCCGGTCAGGACGGGGTTGCCGGTGACCCCCTGAAAGGTGGGCGGCCCGACGAACCGCATCGCGGACGCCGTCATCGCTACGCGCACCTCGCAACCGGCCTGCACAAGCGCCGAGGCGAGGTCGGCCAGCTTGTAGGCGGCGATCCCGCCCGACACCAGCAACGCGATGCGCAGGCGGCGCAGCTCCGCCGGGACAGGTGTCGAATCCAGTGGCATGGCGCTAACTTACGCGCCGGCGCGCGTCGTCGATGATCTGGCGGATCTCGCCGACCGCCCGCTCAACTTCGTCGTTGACCACGACGTGCTCGTAGTGCGGGGCGTAAGCCATCTCGCGTTCCGCGATCTCGCGGCGCTCGGCCCTGTCCTGGATGCTTTCACTGTCCCGCATCGCTTGCCTTCGTTCCAGCTCCTGCATGGAAGGCGGGGCCAGGAAGATGAAGACCGCGTGAGGCTTCTGCGTCCGAACCTGTTCAGCGCCCTGGACGTCGATCTTCAGCACGACGTCGTGGCCGTCCATGTTTCCTTGCTCCACTCGCTCGCGCAGCGTGCCGTAGAGGTTGCCGGCATATTCGGCGTGCTCCAAAAACACACCCTGATCAACCAGCTTCCGGAACTCGTCGCGTGTCACAAACGTGTAATTGGCTCCGTCGGCTTCGCCGGGCCTCGGCGAACGCGTCGTGGCAGAAACGGAGTAACGCAGGTCGGGATCAAGTGCCAATAGACGCCGGGTGACGGTGTCTTTGCCGACGGCCGAAGGGCCGGAGATCACGACCAGCAAGCCTTTCCTCATGCCGCCGAGGTCCAGAAACGATCGAAGTCCGGGGGCGGCGGAACCGCGAAGCTCATGTCCTCACCGGTCCGGGGGTGGCGGAAGCGCAACCTCCATGCGTGAAGCATCGGCCGGTCGGCGCCAGGTTCGCGTCCCCCATATTCGGCGTCTCCGGCCACCGGATGCCCCAGCCCGGCGAGGTGGACGCGCACCTGGTGCGTGCGGCCGGTGTCGAGGTCACAGCGCAAAAGCGTATGGCTTCGCTTCCTCTCGACGACTTGATAGCGGGTCCGCGCAAACCGCCCGCCGGCGACCACCGCCATGCGCTTTCGCTCGCGAGGGTGACGGCCGATCGGGCCCTCGAGCTCGCCGGACTCATGCTTCACGACGCCACGCACGATGGCCAGGTACGTGCGGCTCATTGTGCGGTCGCCGAGCTGCGAGGCCAGCGCTCGGTGGGCCACGTCGTTGCGCGCGGCGACGATCAACCCTGACGTTCCTTTGTCCAGGCGATGGACGATTCCCGGTCGCGTCTCGCCGCCGGCGGCCGACCACTCACCTCCGTGGCCGAGCAGACCGTGGACGAGGGTGCCCGTGTGATGGCCGGGCGCCGGGTGCACCACCATGCCGGCCGGCTTGTTGATGACCACGAGGTCGGCGTCTTCGTAGACGACATCGAGCGGGATGTCCTCGGCGGCCGTGGAGGCCATATCTCGCGGCGCAGGCATCGCGTACTCGACGACGTCGCCCGCATCGACGTGATCGGCCGCGCGCGCGAGCCTCCCGTTCAATCGCACCTGGCCGTCTTTGATCAGGCGTGCCGCCGCGGAGCGGCTGAGCTCTGGCCCGTACTCGGCCAGGAATCGGTCCAGCCTGGGCGCCGATGCCGGCGCGATCAGCTTGTTGGTCGTCTCAGGAAGTAGAACGCGATCAGCAGGACCACGCCGGTCGAGATCGCCGAGTCCGCGACATTGAAGACGGGCCAGAAATGGAAATCGATGAAGTCGGTCACGGTGCCGTGGAATACGCGGTCGAAACCGTTGCCCAGCGTTCCACCCAGGATCAGGCCAAGAACTCCTTCGGTCCAGAACGAGCCCGGGTTACGTACGACGTAAACAACCAGCCCGATCGCGACCACGACAGACGCGATGAGAAACAGGGTTGCGCCGGCCGGGGCCATTCCGAACGCCGCCCCAGAGTTGCGCACATTGACGATGTCGACCACGTTCGGGATGACCGTCGCACGCTCTCCGTAGGCGAGCGAGGCGGAGACGAGATTCTTCGTCACGCGGTCGAGCACGAACACGGCCACCGCAACGAACACGAACAGGATGCGACCGGCCGTCAGGAGCTTCGTTTCAGGCCGATCCAGATCGCTTCTCCTTCGAGGAAGATCTCCTCACCGTCAAATCCGTCGTGGCGCCCTGGCGCCAGGCTGACGGAAAGCGTCTCATTCTTGATGTAGTCGGCGTGGCGCTCGATGGCGCGCTGGACGAGGCCGTCGGCGACGTACCGAGTCTCGATCCGGTGTTCCACGTTGAGTCCGAGCTTCTTGCGTCGGTCCTGGATGAGACGCACTATCTCGCGCGCCAGGCCTTCCAGCTTCAGCTCCTCGGTGATCACAGTGTCAAGCTCGACCTCGGGCGCGCCGAACGCGATGGCCTTCACGTTCAGCTCGTCACGCACGATGGCCGCGATGTCCTCGGGAAGCTGGTCACCAGGCAGGGCGATGCTCCCGAGCGGCTGCCGGACCTTCAACCGCCTGGCGTCGCGGGCGGCCAGACCCGCCTCCACGGCCTGCCGGGCACGGGCCATGTCGGCTTCGAGAGCCTCGGCACGATGCGTCATCTCCGACGGAAAGTCGGACAGGTGAACAGAGTCTCCGCCGGAGAGATTGCGGTAGATCGCGTCGGCGACGAAGGGCGCGAAGGGCGCCATCAGCTGGGCAACCGTGCGCAGGGTTGTGTACAGCGTCTGGTACGCGGCGAGCTTGTCGCGGTCCGACTGCGACTTCCAGAATCGCCTCCGTGAGCGGCGGATGTACCAGTTGGACAGATCGTCGACGAACTTCTGGATCCGCCGCGCCGGCTCAACCGGCTCGTAGTCGTCCAGCCCGCGCGTCACGTCGTGGACCAGCGCGGTGAGCTTTGAGAGCAGCCAGCGATCGAGCACGTGGCGCTCCTCGACCGGCACGGCCTCCCTACCCGGATCGAAGTTGTCGAGTCGAGCGTATGTGACGAAGAACGAGTAGCAGTTCCACAGCGGGATGAAGAACTGCTGCAGCGTCTCCCTGAGAACGGCATCGCTGGTCCGGTAGTTCTCGCCGATCTGCGTCGATGTGTAGAAGTACCAGCGCACCGCGTCCGAGCCGAATGTCTCGAACAGGTAGTTCGGGTCGAGCACGTTGCCTCTTGATTTCGAGGCTTTCCTTCCAGTCGGATCGACGACGTGTCCGAGACATATCACGTTGCGGTACGAGTTCTGCTTGAAAAGCAGAGTCGAGATCGCAAGCAGGGTGTAGAACCAACCGCGAGTCTGGTCGATGGCCTCGGAGATGAAGTCGGCAGGGAATGTCTCCTCGAAGAGCTCATGGCCGTGTCGCGGATAGCCCCGCTGGGCGAACGGCATCGACCCGGAGTCGAACCATGTGTCAAGCACTTCCGGCACCCGCCGCATGACGCCGCCGCACTTCTCACACGGCAGCGTGACCTCGTCGATGTACGGCCGGTGGAGGTCGACATCATCCTTGAGGCTGAGCTCGGCCGCCGAGCTCACGATGCGCTTCTCGTCGCATGCCTCGCACACCCAGATCGGCACCGGCGTCCCCCAGAAGCGGCTGCGCGAGAACTGCCAGTCGACGTTGTTCTCGAGCCAGTCGCCCATGCGGCCGGTGCGGATATGGTCGGGGACCCAGTGCGTGGCGTTGTTGTTGGCGATCAGCTCGTACTTGCGCTCGGTCGTGCGGATGTACCACGCGTCGAGGGCGTAGTAGATGAGCGGCGACTTGCATCGCCAGCAGAACGGATACGTGTGAAGGATCGTCTCGGCCTTGTAGAGCAGGCCCCGCGCCTTCAGGTCGTCGATGATGACCGGGTCGGCCTCTTTGACGTGCAGGCCCGCGAATTTCTCGACGTACGGGAGGAACTTGCCGTCGAGCCCGACCGTGTGCTTGAACGGGATGCCCTTCTCCTGGCACAGGCGAAGGTCGTCGACGCCGTACAGCGCTGACGTGTGGACGACGCCGGTGCCCTCATCGGTCGACACGAAATCGGCGTCCACGACGTAGTGTGCGCGACCGTTTTCGGGGATCGAGTACGGATAGAGCGGTTCGTAGTCCAGACCTACGAGATCGCGGCCGAGCATCCGATCCACGACCTGCGGGGACTCTTTCAGCACCGACAGGAGCGGCTCGGCGACGATCAGGTGCTCGTCGCCCTCTTTGACTTTGATGTAGACGACGTCGTTCGCCACGGCGAGGGCCACGTTGCCCGGAAGGGTCCAGGGCGTGGTGGTCCAGGCGAGGATCGAGGTGCTGGGATCGCTCTTCAGCCGAAACCGGAGGTAGACGCTCGGGTCCGGCACGTTGTCCTGGTAGCCCTGGGCAAGCTCGTGGCTCGACAGCGGCGTCGCACAGCGTGTGCAGTAGGGCGCCACTCGGAAGCCCTTGTAGATGAGGTTTTGCTTCCACATCTCGCTCAGCGCCCACCAGACGGACTGGATGTAGTCGGAGGTCAGCGTCCAGTACGCGTTTTCGTAGTCCTGCCAGAACGCCATTCGCTCGCTGAACCGGACCCATTCTTCGACGTACTCGTAGACGGACTTTCGGCACAGCTCGTTGAACCTCTCGACGCCGATCTCGTTCTCGATCTCGAACTTGCCCGAGATGTTCAGCTTCTTCTCGACTTCTATCTCGACGGGGAGTCCGTGGGTGTCCCAGCCCGCCTTGCGCTCGACGTAGAAGCCCTTCATGGTCTTGTAGCGACCGAACAGGTCCTTGAAGGCGCGCGCGAGGATGTGGTGCGTCGCCGGCTTGCCATTGGCGGTTGGCGGTCCTTCGTAGAAGACGAAGCGCTTCTTGCCGTCTCGCAGCCGCAGTGACTCCTGGTAGGTGTCCTCCTGCTTCCATCGCTGCATGAACTGCACCTCGAGGTCGGGAAAACTGACTCGCTGATCTACTTTGTCGAACACTCTCACTCCACAGAGAAATGGATTTTCCTTCTCTGGGACGAGTCTTCAAGCAGACCCGCGGTACCACCCAGATTCCCAAGGCAAGCACCTCGGGCCCTCGTTGGGTAACGGCTCGGGAGTGATCTCGGACCCGTCATCGGCCGCCGGCTTTCAGCTGCTCCGGCTCTCTGTCGACCGCTCAGACCGTCCTACCTGTCTCCGTCAACGCCGAGCGAGCTTCGATTTTACGGTGCGGCGGCGATCTCGCGGAGGAAGCCGATGACGAAGATCGCCGCGAGCGTGACGACCATCGGCGAGAGGTCGAGTCCTGCCGTCGGCGGGATCAAACGGCGGACCGGCGCGAGGATGGGCTCGGTCAGGTTGTAGGCGATCTGCGAGATGGTGTTGCGTGCTCCCGGGGCGACCCAGGAAAAGACAACGCGGACCAGGATGAGGATGACCACCGCGTAAAGCACGATCTCGAGCGCGCTCGCGATAAAGCCGAGGATCATGGGCGCGGGCCGAACAGGACTGTGCCAAGGCGCACCATCGTGCTGCCCGCCCGCACCGCCGCCTCGAAATCTCCGCTCATGCCCAGGGAAAGGATAGGGAGGGCTTTTCCGAGGCGTTGCTCAGCTTCGTCGCGCAGCCGGCGCATCTCGACGAATGCAGGCGTCGGATCTCCCTCGGCCGGACCCATCGCCATCAGGCCCTGCAGGTCGAGCATCTCGGCGACCTGCTCGATGAGCGCCGCCGCAGCCTCAGGGTCCGCGCCGGTCTTCCGCGCCTCACGTGCCACGTTGACCTCGACCAGCACCTTCTGCTCGATGTCGATCCGCGCCAGGGCATCGGCGAGATGTACCGAGTCGATCGACTGGATGAGGGCGAAACGGCCGGCGACGAGGCGCACCTTGTTCGTCTGTAGGTGGCCGATCAGGTGCCACGTCGCGCCGCCGACCTGATCCATCTTGTCCACGGCTTCATGGACGCGGTTCTCGCCCAGGATCTTCAGGCCGGCGTCGAGTGCCGCCCGGCAGACGTCAGGGCCAAAGCCTTTCGTGACGGCGACGATCTGGACCTCGTCCGGATTGCGGCCGGCCCGCTCGATTCGCTGCCTGACCGCCCGGAGATTCTCGGCAACGCTCACCGCAGGGTGACGATGGCTCCAAACCGCGAGCCGTCGGGGTGCCGTCGGTGAGATGGAAACAGGTAGCTCTCCTTGGTGCACATCGCAACGTCGTAGACGGCCTTCGCACCGGCTTCCTCGAGCTGGGCAGTGTTGGCGGCCGCCAGGTCGAGGAGCCATCGACCGTTCGCGCCGGGGCTGATGAACCGGGCGTCGAACTGCGTAGCGACCTCCTCCCCGACCTCGTAGCACCGCCCGCAGATGCCCGGACCGAGGCCGGCCCGGATGTGCCGGCAGCCGTATTCGTCACGCATGAAATTGACCGCTGCGGTCGCCACCCCGGAACGAGTGCCGCGCCAGCCCGCGTGGGCAAGGCCGGCCACCTTCTTCTCAGGATCCCACAGCACGATCGGGAAACAGTCGGCGTAGGTGGCGAACAGCGCGACGCCTCGGACGTCGGTGACGAGCGCATCAACGTCGTCGACCGATGCAACGGGCGAATCGACTCGCGCAACACCTGGGCCGTGGACTGACCCGATCGTGGTCAGCTCGGCGCCGTCAAGACCGAGCGCCCGAACGAAAGCGAGGCGAGCCGCATGCACCGGCTCGGGGTCGGGGGCGTGCTTCAGCCCAACGGAACCCAGCACGACGGTCGAAAATCCGTGGACCAGACCTGGCTCATCGGCAAGCTCCGGCACCATCAACGCAGCAGGTGTCGTCCTCACAACTTTCACCACAGTGTGCCGAAGTCGGCCGGGGTCAGGAGCGCCGGCTGCTGAGTACCTGCTCGATCTCGCGTTTGACCTGCTGGAGGTCCATGAACTCCCGGTACACCGAAGCGAAGCGGATGTAGGCGACCTCGTCCAGGTCACGCAGCCGCTCCATGACCATCTCTCCGATCTCCTGGCTTGGGATCTCTACTCGTCCTGACCGGCGAAGCTCCGCCTCGATGTCGTCGACGATCGCACGCAACCGTTCAGGCGAGATGTCCCGCTTCTCGGTCGCCTTCTTCAGACCGGTGAACAGCTTCTGGGGGTCGAAGTCCTCGCGGCGCCCGTCC
>DATEGL010000123.1:0-3878 GCA_035280145.1 Candidatus Dormiibacterota bacterium
GACCGGCTGATTCTCCTCGGGCACGAGCCAGGGCAGCGCCTCGCCAAGCGGGCGCAGCAGCGTGGCCTGCTGCTCTCCGCTGATGAGGTTGCCGGCGACCAGACCAAGCGCGGCCATGAACGCCGCGTCCTCCGCCTTGTGACCGATCTCCCCGTGCTCTGCCTTCCAGCTGACCAGCGAGTTGCCTGACTCGGTTAGTCCGAACAGGTTGCGCCGGACCTCGTCCCAGGCCTCGCCGCGGCCTGCCTGCTCGATCGCGTGCACGGCCGCCTTCTCGGCCTTGTGAATGTGGTCGAGTCCCTGCAGTCGCGCGTGCCGGTCCCAACCCTGGGCGGCGCGCTCGACGCCCGCCGGCGACAGCACGCGGATGTCTTCCATCAGGCGCGACAGCGTTTTCCGGTGCTCGGGAAAGCCGTACCCCTCGGCGTCGACGCTCACGACCGTAAGGCTATCGCAACCATACGGGCACCCAGCCGAATCGGCCGAGCGCTATCGGTCCTGGTCCCGACACGATGACTTGAGCATTGACCAGCACCGCCAGGTAGTACAGCCACCTGAGTCCGAGGTCGTTGACTCCAAACGCGACCGTCAACGCGAGGTTGACAGCCAGCAGTAGTCCGAGCGCGCCGACCCATCGAGTGGCCAGGCCGAGGATGAGCAGCACGGCCACGACGTTCTCCGCGATCGTCTGGGCGAGGGCGAAAGGCACCCAGTGCGGGACGACGATGTTGACCAGGAGCTCGTGCAGGCCTGGAATCGGGTTTACCCGCGCTGCTGAAACGAGCACATCCTGCATCCAGCCGATGCCCTGCCACTTCTGGCTCGCGAAGTAGAGCCAGTAGATGCCTACGACGATGCGCAGAAGGCTCGGCCAGAGCTCGGTCACGGTGCCGATCGTAGTTACTTCATCACCCTCAGCACGGGATCGGTCGCGAGCTGAAACGCGCGGGCGGCCGGTCGCATGTGTAAGCGGTTCAGCTTGTGCTGAATCGCACCTTTTAGAATCGCCGCGCGCAGCTTGTTCTCGGAAAAGTCGGTGTTGAAGAGCAGCCGATTGTGCCGCACCTTGTGCCACTCGCCGTGGAGCCGCCTTTCGCGGACACGTTCATAGAAACCGGTGCCCGGCAGCGGGTACGCGATCGTGTAGCTCACGTAGTCGAGCGGCAGGCTGCTCGAGAAATTGATGCTGCGGATCAAAGAATCGGTCGTCTCGCCGATGTAGCCGACCATGAAGAATCCCGCGGCTTTGATCCCCGCCGCTACGCACGCTGTTACCGCGGCGCGCGCCTGGTCGGGGGTGATCCCCTTCTTCATCTCCTTGAGCACGCGTTCGTCGCCGGACTCGATGCCGAAGAAGATTCGCTTGCACCCGGCTCTGTGCATCTGCTCGAACAGTGGCTGGTCGACATGGGTCACCCGGCTGAGGCATTCCCAGGTAAGCGGCAGGTTGGCATCCTCGATGGCCCGGGCCAGCTCGAACGTGCGCTTGTAGTTGAGCGTGAAGAGGTCGTCTGACATCCATACGTGGTCGTAGCCCAGATCGGCGATTTCGCGCAGCTCGGCCACGACCGACTCGATGGGCCGGGCACTGAACAGGTCGCCGAAGACCGACTTGTGGCAGAAGTCGCACCTGAACGGACAGCCCCGCGTCGACATGAGCGGTGTCGTGGCGTCCTTCCAGCGCCTGCGCCAGTAGCGGATGTACTCGTCGTTTGGGACATCGCCGCGATACGGCAGCGGGAGGTGCGACATGTCCTTGGTGCGATGCCGCGCTGTGCTCTTGAATATCTCGCCGTCTTTTCGGAACACAAGGCCAGGGATCTCCTCGAACTGGCGAACGTCGAGGTGCTCCATGATCGAGACGATCGTTTCCTCGCCTTCGCCCACCGCGACCAGGTCGAACTGGTCGACAAAAGTCTCCGGTTCCCCTGATGGATATGGACCGCCGACAACGGTCAGCGCCCTGCCGCGCACCTGCTCCGCGAGGGACAGTGCCTCGTCCTGCATCGTGATCATGCAGTAGATCCCGATCACGGACGGCCGCAGCCGATCGATCTCCTCGAGGACCTCGCGGCGCTCCAGGAACGTGTGATCGATATGGCGGACCGAATAGCCGGCCTGGCGGAGCGACGCGCTCAGGTACATGAGCCCAAGCGACGGCATGATCCAGTGGCGTCCCTGCTTCGGCGCGCGCTGTGGGTACACGAGGACGACGTCGGCTCGTTCGCTCATCTCGCCCCCTGGACGTTGATGTGGTAGGCCGTGCCGGTGAACGGGCCCGCAAAGATGTAGTCGAGGCCGGCCCAATCGAAGTCAGGCGGCGCGAGCTCACGGCCGCCGTGGAGGCTGGCGCCCGGCAACGACGGCAGCGACCACTCGACGCCAAGCGGTCCAGAACGCAGCCGTGCCCAGCCGCCCGTGACCGGAACCCAGTTGCCGAATGCGCTGCCAGTCAGGGTCGGCTGGCCGTCAGCCGCGAAGTCGTCAAACGCCGCCGACAGCTCGTTGAGGATGCCCACCTCCGAGTAACCTGGCGTGAGCCATACCGGCCGGACGCTGATCGACAGGCCCGAGGCGTCGACCATGTACGTCACCACGATCTCGCCGCGCGAGGGCGTCGCCTCGAACCGATAACCGTGGGCGGCGTCGCCCCCGATCTCGTCCAGCTGGAAGGTCCGCTCCCAAACCGTGCCCGTGCCCATCGACAGATCGGCATCGGTGCCCGAGCGCGGGTAGACCCATCCGTCGGCGTAATGCACGATCGGCACCCCGAAGCCCATCCCCTCGCCGGTCAACTGGCCATCCTTGCCCCAGAGCGCGATTCCTTTGGCGAGCGGTGAAGTCTTGCCTTGCCTCGGCATCGGCGCGAGCGCGGCATCGATGTCGGCGTAGATGGGTTGAACGGTCTTGCCGGCATCCAGCTCGTAGGCGTATACCGCTTTCCCGCCGGCGACCTGATAGCGCGATTGCTCACCCAGTCGCGTGAATGGCGGGGTTGCCTGACCCTGGGTCAGGTTCGGAAACACAGCGGTCGCTCGGTAGTAGCTGATGTCCTCCAGCACTAGCGTTGAGACATGATGCGTGCGCATCCAGGCCACCGCGCGAGCAGGGTCTGCCGGCAGCACGCGCGATCCCGTGATCTGAGAGAGCGGCTTCTGGCTGTAGTACGCGGCCACCGGCGAGTCAGTGAGCAGCGCGCCGTCGCTGCTCGCCGCTGCCCGGCCGGCGGCGATCAAGCCGGTGTTGTCATTGGCGAAGGACACGAAAACGGGCAGGAAAGCCACCGAGAGCGCGGCCGTGGCGCCGACCGCGATCAGTCGTATTCCCGCCGCATACCTGTCGAGGGCCGCTGCCGCGAGCAGCGCGAACGCAGGCAACGCTGGATACAGATAGCGATGACTTCCGCTGAACGAGCCAGAAGCGATCAGCGAGACGACGACAGCGAGGTACGCGAGCGCCGGTAGATAGAGGAACCGCCACATCGCCGCGCTCTGGCGGCGGATGGCCACGATCGCGCCTGGAACCGCAAACGCAAGCAGAGGCAGCGCGGCCAACCCGTAGGTGCCGGCCACCTCGGCAAGGCGGCCGATCGCTGATGTGGGTAGGCTGCCGCGGCCCGTAGCCGACAACAGCTCTACAGAGCCGCGCGCCACCGAGTGACTGGCCGGGGCGAACCCGAGCTGCAGGAAAATCAGGATCGCAAGGGCCGGCACCGCGACGGCCACAGTCCTGGCTGGACGCGGCGACCTGGCTCTGACGATCTCGATGACGCCGACCGCCGCGACAGCGGCGACCCAGATCCACGCCTTGGTCGAAGTCACGCAAGCCAGGGCGGCAAGCATCGCCGCGAGCTTCATCCGTCCTCTGACCGCGGCGAG
>DATEGL010000124.1:0-3081 GCA_035280145.1 Candidatus Dormiibacterota bacterium
GGTGAAGGTGTCAGGGTTCTGAGATGGATCGAGCACCACATCCCGGAAGAAGTTGTGCAGGTTGTACAGGACGGCCGTGATGCCCGCGGAGATCATCAGCCGGGTGAAGATCACCCAGGCGAAGTCGCCTTCGTGGAGCGGACGCAGGAATTCGGCAACCGTCTCTCCCAGTGGACGGCTTGGGGGAATGACGACCGGTGCCGCGCCTTCGCCGCGCGCGGCCCAGATGGTCGGGACGAGAGTGATCAAGATCACCGCGGCGAAGATCAGGTAGATGCTTCGGTTCGAGCCCAGCAACACGGCGGCGCCGTTTCCGCCAACGATGCCGAGCTGGGTCATCGTGGCGAGAAAGCCGCTGGCCTTGCCGAACTGCTGGGCTGGAACGACGTCCGGAATGATTCCCGCGTAGGCGGCGCCGGCGCCGTTGAAGAAGAACTGGATGATCACGATGCCGACGAGAATCTGCGGGTAGTTGCCGGCGGTCATCATCAGAGCGAGCCCCGGCAACGTGAGGAGCGTTCCGGCGACCATGATCGGGCGGCGCCGGCCGAAACGCGTGTTCATACGATCCGACCACGCGCCGACCAGCGGTGGGACGGCGACGGCGAGGAAGCCTCCGACGCCGATCGCAAATCCGATGGCGGTGTTTTGCAGGTCCTTGGGCACAACCTGGTCGACCTGGCTTTGTAGCAGGTTCGTGGTCAGCGGGATCCACAGAAAGTTCATGCCGAACCAGAACGCGCTGAGGGCTGTGTGACGAAGGTTGCCGAAGCTCGGCTGAACTCGCCCTTCCACCGCCACAGCTGTCGCCACCGCGCAAGGCTACTGTTAATCGGGTTTTCGGTGGGGAGCGAAAAGCGGTACTCTGTGGCCGCCCCCTATGCCGAAGATCCTGTCGTGGGCAAAAACGCTTCTGTTTGATCTGCCGGACCGCGGCAAGCTCGTCTACTGCTTGCTGCGCGACGAGCGGATTCCCGCGGCGCCGAAGGCTGCTCTGGCTGCGGCCATCGGCGTGATCGTCAGCCCCCTCGACATCCCTGCGTGGATCCCGGTTCTCGGCGAATTCGAGGTACCCGCCCTGGTGCTGCTTGCGCTCGAAACGTTCATCGAAGCGGCCCCCGAGGACATCCGGCGCGAACACCAGGCCGCGCTGAAGGCGAAGACGAGCACGTGGGATCGCGATTACCGCGATACTGTGGGCGCGTTGCGCCACGGGGTGGGGCAGTTGGCCATGCGTATCCGTTCGCGAGTCCGCCACCGCGACGAGTTCGAATCCATGTCGGAGGTCGTGTGAAGTGCGGGTCTTGCTGACGAAGGACGTCGACAACCTCGGTCGCGCGGGGGACGTGAAGGAGGTTGCCGATGGCTACGGGCGCAACTTCCTGCTGCGGCGCAAGCTGGCTGTGAACGCCGGTAAAGGTGTCGAGGCGGAGGCAAAGCGTCTGCGCGACGCCGCGGTCAAACGCGAGACCAAGGATCGCAACGAGGCGCAAGCCGTGGCCGACGAGATCGACAACAAGACCGTCGTGGTGCGGTTGAAGATCGGCGCCGAAGAGAAGGCATTCGGATCGATCACCAACCAGGACATCGCGTCTGCTCTAAAGGCGCAGCATCGCGTGGAGATCGATCGCCACAAGATCGACCTGAAAGAGCCCATCAAGACGCTGGGCGAGCACCAGGTCCCGCTCAGGCTGCATCGTGACGTGAGCGCTCACGTCAATGTGATCGTCACCCAGGACCGCTAATAGACCTAGTGGCGACCACGATTCCACTCGCCGCAGGGCGAATACCACCGCACGACCTCGACGCGGAGATGTCGGTCCTCGGATCGATCCTTCTGGACCCGCTCTCGATCGCCAAGGTGCTGCAGTTCCTCCACCCGGAGGACTTCTACCGGGAAAACAACGGGCAGATCTATCGGGCCGCGCTCGACCTGTTCGCTGCCGGCGAACCCATCGACAACGTCACCCTTGCCTCCCAGCTGCAGTCGATGGCGTTGCTCGAACGAGTGGGCGGGCGCACCCAGCTCGCTTCGATGCAAAGCGCCGTTCCGACCGCGGCGAACATCGAGTACTACGGCCGGATCGTCAAGGAGAAGGCGTACAAGCGGCGCCTGATCTCGGCCGGCGGCAACATCGCCGGTTTTGGTTACGACGACTCGGTCGAAGCCGAGGAAGCGATCAACCAGGCGCAGTCACTCGTCTTCGGCGTCGCCGACGATCGGGATCAGCGTGACCTCGCTCGGCTCTATGACCTTCTTGGGCCGGCCATGGAGCGGATCTCGATCCTCATGGAGAGCGGTCAGGGAGTTGTAGGTATTCCCTCTGGGTTTCATGACCTGGACCGCATGACGGGCGGCTTCAAGGACAGCGACCTTGTGATCGTCGCGGGCCGGCCCTCGATGGGCAAGACGAGCCTTGCCCTCAACGTCGCGATGCACGCGGCGCTCGAAGCAAAGAAATCAGTCGCCATCTTCAGCCTCGAGATGTCGAAAGAGCAGCTGACCGAGAGGCTGCTGACAGAGCAGGCTCAGATCGACGCCCAGCGAATGCATCGAGGATTGCTGACCGAAGCGGAGTTCGACCGAGTCTCCAACGCGCTTGGTCCATTGGGCGAAGCACCGATCTACATCGACGACACACCGGTCATGGATGAGCTGACGCTGCAGCTGAAGGCACGGCAGGCGAAGCTGCGACATGACGTCGACCTTGTCGTGGTCGATTACCTCCAGTTGATGCACGGCCGCCACGGGGGCGATGACAACCGCGTTCAAGAGGTCTCGGCAATCTCCCGTGCTCTCAAGGGACTGGCACGCGAGCTTCGTGTGCCGGTGATCGCGATCTCGCAGCTGAGCCGTGCTCCAGAGCAGCGCCCCGACAAGCGTCCCATCCTCAGTGACCTTCGTGAGTCGGGTGCCCTAGAGCAAGACGCCGACGTTGTCATGTTTCTTTTCAGGCCCGAGTACTACAAACCCGAAGAGAAACCAGGCATCGCCGAGGTGATCGTGGCCAAGCACCGCAACGGCCCGACCGGCACGATCGAGCTCAAGTTCCGCCGCGACCACACCCGCTTCTACAACCT
>DATEGL010000125.1:0-3827 GCA_035280145.1 Candidatus Dormiibacterota bacterium
GTTACCCCTTCGACCAGGACGATGGTTGGCACAGCGGAAATTAAGAGGACCGGCCTAGCGAGGTCGGGCGCTAGGCCGGTCTCGCCATCGCGAGCGCTTGCTCGCGCGTCACCTCCATGTTGTGGGCCTCGCGGCCGTGACGCTGGATGATGGGGACCAGCTTCGCTTCTGAGCCGCGGGCTTCGAACCCACAGTCACACCTGACGATCAGCTGGACCCCTGACGAACGCCGCTGTGCTGCCATCTTCTGCGTCTCCTGTCCGGAGGCTATCACCACTTGTTCCAGCCTGACTCGGCCCAGACGATGACCTCGGGTTGGCCCTCGAACATGTTGCCGAAGAACTCCTGGATCTGGGGACTGCCCGCAAACGCCTGGGCCTGCTCCGCCGACTGCCAGGTGTCGATGCCGAGAAATTGGCGCTGATCCTGCGGGTTCAGGTACACGACGTGCGTGAGGTCGCCCGCCTGGCGGGCCATCTCCTTGGTGGCCCCGGTGACTTCGTCGTGAATCTTCTTGATGGTGGCCGGGTCTGCCTTCAACCGGGCGCGGACCGTGATCGTGACTGCCATCTTCCTTGTACTTCCTCCAGGTTCAGACTTACGGCGTCTTCTCCGCCGAAGGCTCGACGCTATGTGGTGAGGTTTGGAGAAACTTTGGAGAGCATGCTGAGGATCTATCTGACCGGCGAGCCATGCCTGACCGTAGGGCCGAGGATGCTGGGTTCGGATCGGATGCCTGGACGTCAGGGACGGCTGCTCTTCTCGTACCTGGTCGCTGAACGAAGCAGGCCGGTCGCGCGCGATGAGCTGGCCGAGAGCGTCTGGCCGCAGCGTCGGCCAGCCGCATACGACGTGGCTCTCAGCGCAATCGTCAGCAAGCTGCGGGCCCTCTTCGCCGAGGTCGGTCTTGGTAGTCGTGTGCTGGTGGCCGCTTCGGGCTGCTACCGACTCGAGCTCCCGGCCGGCGCGTGGATCGACACTGAAACGGCCCTCGAGTCCGTCCACCTTGCGGAAGCCGCGTTGCGGAAAGGTGATTCCCGTGCGGCCTATGGACCGGCGGTGGTTGCGTGCGCCATCCTGCGGAGGCCATTCCTTCCAGGTGAGGAGGGCTCGTGGATCGACCTCCGCCGTTTCAGCCTGCGCGCTGCAAGACTGCGCGCCCTCGACTGCCTGGCGCAGATCCATTCTGCGAACCGAGAGCCGGCCCTCGCTCTGCGAGCAGCGGATGAAGCCGTCGAGCTCGAACCGTTTCGCGAGGAGGGTTATCGCCGGCTAATGCTGATCCATCACGCGGCCGGAAACCGCGCCGAGGCGATTCGCGCGTACGGGAGGCTGAGGACGCTGCTTGATGCTGAGCTTGGCGCCACCCCTGGGCCTGAAACGCAGCAGGTTTTCGAGGCTGTAGGCGGCGAGTAGCTGACCGACGAGCAATCAGGCGGCGGCATGCTGGCGAATTTCGGCTGAATTATCGAGATGAAGGCGGATGACAGCCAGGCCGTGCCTGGTGCGCGCGCGTTCGAGCGAGGCGGGCGTGGGCAGTCCATCGTGGCCGACGCGAATCGCAGTGAACAGGCCAACGAGCGGCCGCCTCGCGATCATGCGCGCCAAAGCTGCTGACATGGCCGCGGACTCGCTGATCACCGCCGGTGTGGCCGAAAGCCACACGCCATCAAGGCGCACTTTGACAGGTCCGCCGGCAAGGTTCTTCCACCACGCACCTCCGCCCGGTACGTAAAGGTTGTCGCCAATCTGCACGTAGCTGACTGGCGTTGTGAAGGACCTACCGCTCATACGACCTCGGAAATTCAGAAGCATCAGGTTTGCGCTCGCCAACCGATGCAGCCTGCCGCCGAGGATGCGTCTCATGACGGGGTTGAGTGCGATCATCGACCGCTGCAGAACTCGACTGATCAGGACTCGCAGCATGGGACTCCTCCTTGGATCTGGAATTCCTCCGATCGTCTGGTGAAGTTGTGAACCCCGTTTGAGCAAATCGCGAGTTAGCTGCGTTGATCCAACCGAGGACTGGTGCGGC
Organism: Candidatus Dormiibacterota bacterium; assembly: GCA_035280145.1. Lineage (GTDB taxonomy): Bacteria > Chloroflexota > Dormibacteria > Dormibacterales > Dormibacteraceae > 40CM-4-65-16. Next base: position 2,036 of record DATEGL010000125.1, read on the forward strand.
GATCCTGCCGACGCGACCGCCGTGATCGTGGGCCTGCTCGTCATGGTGCGTGCCAAGCACTTGAAACTTGACATGGCCCGATGGTGCTCTGATCATCGTGTGGGGGGTCGAGTGGGGGCGCCCCGCTGCTTTATCTCGCCACACTTCATCGGAGGCTGACAGTGTCCAGGATCAGACGACGGTTGAAGGTTTCCCTCGCGCTCCTGACAGCGGTTGCTGCATTGGCGCTGGCGACTGCGGCAACTCCGCTCATCGCGTCCGCGACTTCTGGCATCGAGCGCTTCGGCTTCGTGAAGGTGCGTTCTGGCATTCCTGCCGGGGTGGCTCATTTCACGGTTACGAGCCCGGATCTCCAGAACGAGCACAGGTTTTCGATGAGCGAGATCGCGAACGTCTTCGGCTGCACGGGCGGCAATCAAGCGCCGAGACTGCACTGGAGTGGAGCCCCGGCGGGCACCAAGAGCTTCGCGGTGACGATGTTCGATCCCGACGCGCCAACCGGGAGCGGTTTCTGGCACTGGCTCACATGGGACATCCCCGCCGGCGCCACCTCGCTCAACGCGACGGCTCTACCTGCCGGCGCGGTCGCGGGGACCAACGATGCCGGCCTGACCGGATACCTGGGTCCGTGCCCACCGCCCGGCGACAGGGTCCACCGTTATCAGCTGACTGTTTACGCGCTGGACACGAGCAGCTTGAGCCTTCCCGGCGGCGTTCGTGCTGCCGTGGTTGGCTTCAGCATGAGGACGCACATCCGCGCGACCGCTCGGCTTATAGGCCTGTTCAGCCAGTAGAGCCCGGTTCCGAATCCTCGGATGTTTGGGCGCCGGCCGGTCTCGAGCCGGCCGGCTCCCGAAGCCGAGCTCTGACACTCAGTCGGGATCGAGCCGGAACAGGGCGAGCTTGCCGGCGGCGGCTTCGAACTGGTCTGGGCCTGCTGGCGGCGCAACAAGGCCCGGTCGTATGAAAAAGCGCGCTCCGGCAGGAATTTGCACCGGAAACTCACGGACGATCGGTGCACTTTCGGGCGCCTCGATCTCGATCAGGCGGACTCGGGTCTCACGTCGACCCCGGCTCAACAAACCCCAGTGAGCGGTGCGGGCGTTGCGCACCCAGGCGAGGTCACCGAAAGAGAGGACGTAGCGCCGGCCGTAGACAACGAACGGTGAAACCACGGTCGCACGAAGCTGCCCGGAGCGGCGACCCGGAACCCGGAGCACATGAAAGGAAAAGAAGGCAATCCCGAGCCGTTGAAGCGCAATGATGACCTGGCTGATTGGGCCGAGCCAGCCAGGCAGTCGTGGCGCCGGTTTGCGCTCTTGCACCTGAGTCAGTGCTCCAGAAACCCGAGCTGATACAGACCGCGCGCCATTGCGGCGGCAGGCTCAAGGAGCTCGGCGCGATCGGTTCCGAGTTGGTCCGCCGCGTTCGCGACCGCCTCAGTCAGGCTGACCTGCCCATCCAGCGAAGTGAGGACAGTGGCGAGCGTCGAGTCGATCGTTCCCTCACACCCGACCCCCTCCGTGAGGCGGGCGACGCACTGGCCGACGGTCCACGTACCGTCCGCGCCAAGCTGAGCGATTTGCTCCAGTCGCAGCTCGGGCACTGGCCGAAAAACCGTCCGCATCAACTGCTCGTGGGTCACGTCGCCAGCCGCGATCGCAGCGAAGACGCGCTGCACCTGGCGGCCGGCGCCCGCCACTCCACTTCGCCCCTCTGACACAAATACGCTTCCGCCGCCGGGACGGCTGTGAAGGAACAGCGCGCCAAAGCCGATCGCGTCGACACCTTC
>DATEGL010000126.1:0-18769 GCA_035280145.1 Candidatus Dormiibacterota bacterium
GCCGGTTGACCTCTCCGCTGACCTGGCGCACGACGCGCACGTTCTCGAACTCCATCACCGCGCGGTTGGCGCCCATGAACGAAAGCAGGCGCACCACCCCATCGCCGTCCTTGACGTACACGACCGACTGCCCGCTGCGCACGGCCACGCCCGCGCTGACGCCCGCCGATTCGCAGAGCCGTGTGATCGCGGAGGCCCAGGAGGCGGTTGGAGCGACGAATTCGAGGTGATACCTGGTGTTGGGCGCGTTGACCGAGCCGCACCCCAGGAACAGACCGCGCAGCATCGCCTTGCGGTCGCATGCCGCGTCTGGCATTGCGTGGACCGGTGGTCGCGTGAACGCGGGGACGAGTTCAGGGGGCAGGGAAAGCTCGATGAAGAAGGTCATGCGCTTTCGCGTCTTGACCGCCTGGTATTTGGCTTCCATGTGGTCGATGGCCCGGCCGAGGCGCACCACCTTGCGCGCCACCGCGTTGCGCAGCAGCGAGAAATACGCAGCTCGGCCGCGCGAGCCGCCCATCAAACGGCCGCGCGATCCGTAGTAGATGCCGAGCAGCTCGCTCGTCTGACAGCAGGGCCGCGCTGGCAGAAGCCCCGCCATCTCGTTCTTGACCTCGGCCGAGAACGAAATCGCGAATACCTCCAGGAAGCTGATTAAACCCCTCGCCCCTTTCTCTGAGTCTAACGCGCAGCCTACCGGCCGCAGTCACAATTTGGGTATGCCGTCCGAGCGATCGATGCGAATGATCGAGGCGGTGCGCGCGGCCATCACAGAGGAGATGGAGCGCGACGAACGCGTGATGGTGCTGGGCGAAGACGTCGGCCGCAAGGGTGGAGTGTTCGGTGCGACCGACGGCCTGTACGCGCGGTTCGGCGAGTCGCGCGTGCTCGACACGCCGCTCGCTGAATCGGCGATCGTCGGGGTTGCGATCGGGGCGGCGCTCAACGGTCTGATCCCGATCGCCGAGATCCAGTTCGCCGACTTCATACACCCGGCCTTTGACCAGATCGTCAGCGAGGCGGCCCGCACCCGCTACCGCTCCAACGGCACGTACTCCGTACCGATTGTGATCCGCACTCCTTTTGGTGGTGGCATTCACGGAGGCCTCTACCACTCGCAATCGATCGAGGCGTTCTACGCCCACGTGCCCGGCTTGAAGGTCGTGGTGCCGAGCACGCCTTCCGACGCGCACGGCCTGCTGAAGTCGGCGATCCGTGACCCGGATCCCGTCCTGTTCCTCGAGCACAAGAAGGTCTACCGGCTCGTCACCGAGGAGGTACCCGACGGCGATCACCTGGTGCCTATCGGCCCCGCTGTGGTCCGCCGCGAGGGCACGAATCTCTCGTGCTTCGCCTGGGGGCTAATGACTCACTACTGCCTGGAGGCGGCGCAGAAGCTGGAAGCCGATGGCGTGAGCGTCGAGGTGGTGGACCTGCGTTCGTTAGCTCCCCTCGACCGCGATGCCATCCTCGCGTCGGTGCGGAAGACAGGCAAGGCGATGGTGGTGTACGAGGACAATCTGACGGGCGGATTCGGGGCGGAGGTTGCTGCCATCATCTCCGAGCACGCTTTCGACGACCTCGACGGTCCTGTGGTCAGGGTCGCCGCACCAGACGTGCCTGCCATGCCGTTCAACACGCCGCAGGAGGAGTTCTTCATGCCGAGCCCGGCCAGAATCGCGGAGGCTATGCGGAAGCTTGCCGCGTACTAAGGCCCGGACCATCGCGCTGCCGGCCATCTCGCAGGTGGAGTTCGCCATGCGGCGGGAGTCGGTCACAGCCGGCATGCAGGCGGCGGGCCTGGACGCGATGTGCGTCTTCTACCCCGCGCGCGTCGCGTGGCTTACGGGCTTCCACCACATTCCGACCGAGCGGCCCATCGCCCTGGTCATGGGTGCTGGCGGCAGCAGCGTTCTGGTCGTGCCCGCTGTAGAGAAGGAGCATGCGGAGGCATCGACCGAGCTCGACCAGGTTCGCGTCTATTTCGAGTACCCCGGCGCCGAGCACCCGATGGAGGTGATCGCTGCGGTGCTGTCCGAAGTGAACGCGCGCCCGCACCGCACCGGAGCAGACCACGACGGCTACGTGCCGTACTGGGGCTACCGCGGTCCGCGCCTCAGCGACCTCACCGGCGCGCAGCCTGTCGACTCCGAGCCGCTGGTCGAAGAGCTGCGGCGCCTGAAGTCGGCGGCGGAGCTCGAGTGCATCCAGCTTGCCTGTGACTGGGCCGTGCGCGCGCATCGCCGGATGCAGTCCGCAATCACGGTCGGCAAGACCGAGATGGAGTGCTACACGCCGGCGGCCGACGAGACTCTATTCGAGATGATCCGCGAGATGCCCGGCTGGCGACCTCGCGGGGTCGATCGCACCGGGCTCGTTGCCATGTTCGTCGGCGGGCGCTCGACCGCGATGCCGCACGGTTTCGTGAAAGGGCACGGCATCCAGAAAGGCGACGTCCTGGTCAGCGGCGCGGGCGTGAACATAGACGGTTACCGGAGCGAGTTGGAGCGGACCATGATCGTTGGCGAGCCCACGGGCGAGCAGGTCCGCGCGTTCGACGCGATGCTCGCCCTGCAGACGAAGGCGATCGATGTGATGGCGCCGGGGGTCCCGGCCGGCGAGGTTGAGCTGGCGACGGTGCGGCTCGCCGAAGAGCTGGGCGTGGCCGAGAACCTTCGCCATCACGTCGGTCATTCGATCGGGCTCGAGGGCCACGAGGCGCCGTTCCTGGACCGCGGCGATGACGCCGTGCTCGAGCCCGGCATGGTTTTCACGGTCGAGCCCGGCGTTTACATCAAGGAGCTCGGCGGCTTCCGCCACTCGGACACGGTGGTGATCACCGACGACGGATGCCGGTCGATGACCGACTACCCGCGGTCGCTCGAGGAGCTGACGATCAGGCCGTAACGGCCACATCCGTCGGCCGGATGTGACTCGTGATCAGGTGGAGAATCGCCACACCCTTGTGCACTCGATGCCGCACCCGCTCTAGCGACACGGGAGGCAGGACGTCCTGCTCGCCCTGTATGACGACCGTCTCTTTCGGCCTCACCTCCGTCCAGACGCGCCCGATCGCGTCGCGTGGCAGGCTGCCGGGCACGTAGACGTATCGGCGGTTCCGGACGTGCTCACGCGCGCGTATCTCGGCCCTTGTGAAGGCGTCCTGCGCGACGTAGTCCTTGAGGTACGGGTCGCTGACCTCCCACAGCTCCGCACGTCCGGGGGGTGCCTGGCCGCGAAACAGAAAGACCACCCGCTTTCCGTTCGCCTGCACTATGCCCTCCTCGATGACCGCCTCGGCAGCGTTCTGGTTGCGCGGAAGAATGACGAGCACGTCGGCCGGGTCACGCCTGAACTGCAGCGCGATCGATTCCATGGCGAGCTCCGGCCGGTAGGGAACCGGGAAGACAGTTGGGCGCTGGCGCCGGCCCCGGTTGTACGTCCACAGCCCGACTGCGAGTCCGACCAGTGTCAGTCCTCCGCCGAAAGCGGTCGCGTAAGGCTTGGCGACCAGGTTCACACTCCAGCCGATCACGGTCAGGCCTGTCGTGACCACCCCGACTGCGAACCACAGACGGCGGCGCAGCATCCGGTCGCTCGCGAGCTCGCGCCAGCGAATGACGTCGAGCGAGACGTTCGTCAGGATGAACGACCCGAGCAGCCCGAACGCGTAGAGGTCACCGAGGAACACGGCGGCGACGGCGCTCTGGCCCGCGATGTATACGAGCACGACTGGCGGGCCAACCGCCGCGAAGATCGCGAACTGCGGCGTGTGACGCCACGCGTTGTGGTGCTCGACGATCCGGGGCAGGAAGCCCATCCGGGTCAGCGCCAGGAAGACGTGATAGCCGCCGATGATGGCGGTGTTGCTGGCGAAGATCAGGAGTATCGATCCGGTCACCGCCACCACGCCGGCGACCGCCTGCCCCGAATAGCGACCCGCCAGAAGCGACAACAGCTGGTTGACGTTGGCGGGATTGTTGGGGTCGGGCACCAGGGTCGTCTGCCACAACGTCAGCAGCGGGCTCGTCACGACCATCGTGAGAATGACGATCGCCATCGTGCGGTACGCGGTGACGCGGCGGGGTGAGCGCATCGCGGGCGCGATCTGGGCGACGCTTTCGAGTCCGGAGAAAGCAAGGAACGCTGCGCCGAACCCCGTGATGACGACCAGCGGTGTGAGCGGCGGCGGCCCTTCACCGACCGCCCTGATGGTCGCCTCGATCCCGGGTATCCCGATATGCAGGACAACGACCACAACGACAAGCAGCTGGGCGGCGGCGGCCGCAGTCGCGGCGACGAGGCTGACCGTCGCGCTCTCTCGAATGCCGTAGATGTTCAGCGCGGCAAGGACCGCAAGAGCCACCAGCGTGCCGGGGACCGCGTTGCCCCAGCCCACCGCGGGGACGACCACCGCGAGGTAGGCAATGCCTGAGAAGGCGCTGATCGCAGCCGTAAGGTAGTAGTCGACGATGATGAAGAGGCCGCCGACCAGACCGGCGAAGGGATGCAGCGCGCGCGACGCGATGGTCACGACCCCACCGCCCTCCGGGTTTCGCCAGGTGACCTCGGCGTACTTGAGCGAGAGCAGGATGAAGACGAAGAGCGTCATCAGCACGAAGATGGCCGCGCGCTTGTCGTAGCCGCTCGCCGAGAGGATCCCGGGCACGTAGTAAATCGACGTTCCGATGTCGGCGAAGACGATCGACCAGCACAGGAGCGGACCGAGGTTCGCGCCGTGGACCTTGATCCGGCGCCGCGCGGCGGCAGGCGTGTGCATCAGGCCCGAGCGCGAAGCTGGCTGATCCGCCGGCGCAGCTCTTCGAGGTCGCTCCGCAGGCGGCTGAGGCTTCTGTTCGCCTCGCGATCGCCGAGATCCATGCAGGAGACCGCGACCAGGTACAGGTCCGCGCGTTCGAGCTGGCGGATCGCCGCACGCAGCACCTGCCGCTGCTCGGCGGCGTTTCGGGAAGCCGGTAGCTGGAGCACTGCGCTGCGCACGACTCCACGCTAGGAGACGGTTTGTGAGGTCTACGTGAGGAGATTCAGCGCAACCGTATGGATTTCGTATGGGTTTGCCGATCGATGGATTACGCTCCGGGTCGTTGAACTCTGAGTCGGTAGCGAGGCGCGGGCGCAGGCTGGGCGACCTCCGAGTCGTCGTCCGCCGGCCGGCCAAGCTGCCGCGGACACTCGGACCCGGAGCGCTCTTTGCCGCCTGCTACGGCAACGTCGGGTCGAGCATCTACTACGCCCTCGGCGTCACGGCCGCCTTCGCGCTCGGCCTGACGCCGGTCGCATTGATCCTGGCCGGTTTCATCTTCGTCACGACCGCCCTCAACTACGCCGAGGGCACGGCGGCGCTGCCCCACGCCGGCGGCAGCTCGAGCTTCGCCCGGCGCGCCTTCAACCAGCCGATCGGCTTCATCGTCGGCTGGGTCCAGCTGTTGAACTACACCGCCACCGCCTCCATCTCGGCCTACTTCGCGATCGGCTATCTCGGCGTCTTCGGGCGCTACGTCCCTCTCTTCGACCTGCTCCGCCACAACGACGCTGCGCACGTGGCTGCCACCGCCGCTCTGATCGGGGTCCTGATCGTCGTCAACATCATCGGCATCCAGGAGTCCAGCGCCCTCAACCTGGCGCTTGCGTTCACCGACCTCATTACCCAGTTCGTGCTCGTCATCCTCGGCGTGATCCTGCTCCTGAACATCACCACAGTCATCCACAACATCCACCTCGGTATCGCGCCGACGTGGGGCAGCTTCCTCGCCAGCATCTCGATCGCGATGGTCACCTACACCGGAATCGAGACGATCTCCAACCTCGCTGAGGAGGCGAAGAACCCCGGGCGCAACGTACCGCTCGCGACGTGGTGGGTGATCGTGGCGGTGCTTTTCGTGTCGGCGTTCCTGCCGACGATCGGCATGAGCGTCTTTCCGGTGCACACGGATCACGGCATGTATGTCACAGACCTGGCCACGCACTTCAAGGACGACCCGGTGGCCGGGATCGTTGGTCAGTTCACGCAGCCGCTCGCGTTCTGGGCGGGGATCTGGGTCGGCATCCTCGCGTTCACGATCCTCGTGATCGCGACCAATGCGGGACTGATCGGCATCTCGCGCCTCAGCTACTCGCTCGCCGGGGTGGACCTCTTGCCGCAGCGGTTCGCGACGCTGCACCCGAAGTTCAAGACGCCCTACATCTCGATCATCGTCTTCGGCGTCGTCGCAGCGGTCCTCGTTCTGCCGGGCATCATCGTGCACAGCGCCGAGATCGACCTCATGAGCGCCGTGTACTCACTCGCGGCGACGTTTGCCTTCTGCTCCGCGCATCTGTCCGTGATGCGGCTGCGCTTCATCGAGCCCGCCCTGCACCGCCCCTACCGCATGCCGCTGAACATCCGGTTCGGACGCGACAGCATCCCCGTCCTTTCCATCGTGGGCGCGCTGTTCATCGGCACGGTTTTCACGCAGCTCGTTTTTCAGAACATCTCGAGCTCGACATTCATCTTCATGGGATGGCTAGCGCTCGGCGTCCTCACCTACGTCCTTTACAGGCGCCACCGGCACGAGCCGCTGTGGGAGCCGCTCGAAGTCCCGCCTCCGCGCGAGCGCGAGGTCGAGCGCATGCCGTTCGAGAGCCTGCCCCGCAGCGCCCGATACCGCATGGGCCGGCGCGAGCGCATCGCGGCGCACGCGGCCCAGGCCACGCTAGTGCACGAGCACCACCGCCCCGCATGGCAGCTCGAGCTGGAGCTGTTCTTCGCCCGGCATGGCTCGATCCGCGGGACACTGATCGTGCTGGTCTTCGCCGCGGTGAGTGGTCTGGCCGTCTTCGTCGACCTATCGCCGCTCGATCCCACCGGCACGGGACTCGGTTGGTCACCCGGCCTGGTGATCGTTGCGTTCATCGCCGCGTATCTCCTCAACCGGAGCCACGCAGAGCAGTAGACGTCGTACGGGGAACCCTGCCGGGATTCCCCCTACGCTGGGCCGCTCAACGGCCGCTCGTGGTTGATCCACCGCCTGCGTGGCACCGGCCGGCTTCGCGGCCCGAACCCCTTCCGGAGCGGTGGTGATTGTCGATATATCTCCGCACGCGGAGCCCGGAGACCTAAAGGGCAACGCGGGTTGCGGCGCGAGTAAATCGCACCGCCAGTGCGACGCGTTCAAGCCACCAGGCGGTAGCCGACGCCTGGCTCGCTCACGATGTACTTCGGATTCGCCGGGTCGTCGCCGAGCTTCTTACGGATCTGGGCCACAACGTAGCGCGTGTTGTAGCGGTCGCCCACGGCGTAATCGCCCCAGACCTGGCGCAGCAGCGTGGTGTGGCTGACCGGCTTGCCCGCGTGCAGCCCCAGGTAGCGCAGGAGCTCGTACTCGGTCGGCGTCAGCCGTACGGGCTTGCCCGCGACGGTGACCAGGCGCCGGGCGAGGTCGATCTCCAGGTCCCCGGAGCGGATCACGGGATCGCCGGTGGTGATGTCCGCCTGGCGGCGCAGGACCGCGCGGATGCGGGCGACGAGCTCCTCGGTGCCGAACGGTTTGACGACATAGTCGTCCGCGCCCGCGTCGAGGGCGCGCACCTTGTCCTTCTCGCCAGGCATCACGCTGACGACGATCACCGCCGCGCGCGTCATCGGCCGCAGCGCTCGCAGGGTGGCGAACCCGTCCATGTTCGGCAGGCCGAGGTCGAGGAGGATGACATCCGGCCGCCAGGCCGCCGCCTCACGCACCGCCTCCTCCCCGCTCCCCACGGCGTGCACGTCGAAGTCGTGGTAGCGCAGACCGGTGCGCAGCGCGCGCTGCATCTCGATCTCGTCGTCCACCACGAGAACGCGGCCGCTCACTTCGGGGTTGGAACGCCGGCCAGGGGAAGCGTGAACGTGAAGCGCGGCCCGCGGCGCCGGTTCTCGGCCCGAATCGTTCCGCCGTGCGCCTCCACGACACGCTTCGAGATGGCGAGGCCCAGTCCGGTGCCCTTCGAACGTCGAGTCCAGAACGTGTCGAACACCCGGTCGAGGTCCGCCTGCTCGATGGCCGGCCCGTCGTTCTCGACCCACGCCTCCAGCACCCCGTCATGCGCCGTCGCGCCGATCTCGATCGCGCCACTGGGAGCGGTCCATTCCACCGCGTTCTCGAGAAGGTTGGTGACCAGACGTCCCGCCTGCAGCTCGTCGACCTCGACCGCTGGTAGGTCTTCTGCGATGCTCACGGTCACCTGGCGGTCTCCCATCTCCCGCCGCAGCTGGTGCAAGGCCGTGCCGGCAAGGTCGGCGAAGCTGTGAGGCTCGCGCTCCAGCCCGACCCCGGCTTCGAGTCGCGACAGGGCGAGCATGTCGCCGACCATGCGGTCGAGCCGCTGCGCCTGCCGGTCCATGTCGGAAACCAGCTCGCGCTGCTCGGGCTCGAGCCCGGCGCGCGGCGCGGTCAGCGCGGTCAATCCGGCGCGCAGAGACGCGATAGGGCTTTTCAGCTCGTGCGAGAGCGAGGAGAGGATCGCAGCCTTCAGCCGATCAGATGCCTCGAACCCGCGGGCGCGCTCAGCTTCCATGGCCGCGCGACGCCGCTCCAGCAGCAGGTCCGCCAGACCGATCAAAGCGGCCAGCATGCGCAGGTCGCTCTCTTCGGCAAGGTCCGCGACGATAAGGGTGACAACCACGCCGCCGGCAAGCGGCAGGTAAGCGGTATTCGCGGCAGCGCCATGCATGCGCATGGGCCGTACGACCCCATCCTTGACCGCCAGGCCGACCGCCTTTGCATTGACGTACGACCACTCCGCCTGCTTGAGCTCATCTGCACTCAAGGCCGGACCCGCGAGCGTTGTCTTGCCGCTCACGACGCTGAAACGGCGGACACCTTTCAATTTCTCGGCATTCGAGGCGATCATGCCTAACGCGACTGTGACCTCGTCGGTCCGCAGCATCGCGGTCGCAAGCACGTAGAGCGACTGCGAGTCGGTTGCCAGCGCCTCGGCTGAAGCCTGCGCGCGGCGCAGCGACGCCGCGAGCTGGCTGGTGACCAGCGCCACCGCCAGCAGCACCACGAGCTCCAGCAGCTCCGCGGGGCCGCTGACTGTGAAGGTGCCGACCGGCGGCACGAAGAAGAAGTCGTACAGGAGGAACGCGGCGATGCTGCCGGCGACGGCCGGGCCTCGCCCCCACCGGGCCGCCAGCCACAGGACGAGGAGCAGGTAGAAGGCAGACAGGCCTGAAACCTTGCCCACCGCCGTGATCAAGCCGATGGCGGCTGTAACCGTCACAGCGCCTCCCACCGCCACGGCGTAGGGCGCCGCGCGCCGGATCATCTCGTCGAGGAGTCTACGTTCCAGCGCACGCCGGTCCCGTGCGCGAGCGATGTTCCCAGCAGCTCACTGTTCAACCGCACCTCGAACACCGGGTACGCAGGCTCCATCGCAAGGTGGAACGTTTGTGACTCCGCGATGGCCGCCTGGATGCGCGAACGATCGGGCTCGCTGACGTACTGCCAGAAGACGGAGTGATAGACCACGGTTGCCACGTCGTGGCGCGGCTGTGCCAGCTCGCGTTCCAGGAAAGCGGCAGCGTTGAGGCGCTCGACTTCGACGGGCAGCTGATTCGCAATCTCGAGCGCCCCATCGAGCAGGGCGAGGCGCCCCAGCTGGTCGGCCCAGACAAAAGAGCGCAGGGTCAAGGCACCTTCGTCGGAGGTCGGATCGATGGGATTCAGGTCGCACCCCTTCCGCTCCTGCACATCCACGGGGCGACCGAAAGGTGGCGACGTCTCGAAGGAATGAGTGAATCGAACCGGTGAAGACCGGTCGCCCCACGCGCCGCTCGCGGACTCGTAGAAGTAGCGATCCCAACGCAGGTTCAGCCCTGCGCTGGCGCCGATCTCCAGGATCCGCAGTGGCAACCGCGTCCGGTGCGCGACCTCGAGGAAGCCACCCATCAGGGCGGCGCTCCTGCCGACTTCGTTCGTCTGGCAGCCGCGCGCAACCAGGGTCTGGATCTGCTCGTGGCGTTGGGTCAGGGCATCACGGAACAGAGGCCACGCCGCGGAGGCGTCGCCATCGCCGCCTGTCGACGGATAGTGCCTGGCAAGCTCAGGCAGCTCGTCGAGCAGGACGAGGCGGTGCACCGCAGCCAGCAGGCGCAGCGCGATTGCAGATTCGCGATGCTCACCTGCGAAGGGCTCGAGAACGTGCCACACAGGTCCACCCGACTCGAGGTCCGCGGTGGCGAGCTCGAGCAAGGATCCATAGAAAGGGGAGCCGAGGAACCTGCACCCAGCCGCCTGCCACCTGAGGCGACCGGCTAGAGCCTCATGAGGATCCGGCAAGCGCGATTTCCTTCTCGCGACCGGCGTAGGCGGGATGCGATGGGTGCGCGACGCGATACCACGCAAGCGTCTCGGCGAGCGCATCCTCCAACGCCGACGGCTCGAATCCGAGGTCACGACGAGCCCGGTCGATCACGTATCCAGCCCCACGTTGCGGGTCGGGTCCGTACGGGCGTGCGCCCTCGGGGATCTCGGCGAAGGGAAACGGGTGCAACCGCGCGGGCACATCTAGGGCACGGGCGATCCCCTCGAGCAGGCCGCGCAGGCTCACGCCCGTGAACGAGACGTTGTACGCCTTGTGGGTCGTGTCCCTGCGCAGATCGCAAGCGAGGGCGCACGCAAACCCGATGTCTCTGTTCCACGCGAGTCCGGCCTGCCACTCCCATGTTTCCTCGGGCACCAGGACCGGTCCTCGGTCGGCAACTCGCTGTATGTACGCGACGATTCGCAGCGTGTGGTCGGCGGGACCGAACACGGCCGGTGGCCGGATGACGGTCCACGGGAAATCTGTCATTCGCGCCAGCGCCGTCTCGCACCACCGTTTGCCTTCGCGGTAGTCGAATGCCTCCGGCTGCGGGCCGCTCAGCGGCTCGAAGTCTTCTTCTCCGGCCGGCTTTCCATGAAGGTCTGGGTAAACGCCTGTCGACACGAAGATGTAGCGCCGGCCCTGGAAATGTCGCGCCACCGCCTCGACCTGCTGCGGCAGATAGCACGCCAGGTCGAGCAGGACGTCGGGCTCCGTCTGCTCCAGCGCGCGCGCCAGCTGGTCTTCGTCCGTGCGATCGAACGCGACGTAGCTCGTGAAGGTGCCGTACGGCCGCTCCTTGCGCCCGGCAGCGATTGTCTCCACGCCCCGCCGCATGAGCTCCTTGCAGGCGGCCGTGCCGATGAAGCCGGCGCCGCCAAGGACGAGGGCCCGCGTCAAATCAGTCGATGTCGCGGGTGACGAAGTCGACGTCGGCGCCGTCGAGCTCGCGCAGGCGTCGGGCCAGCTCGGAGGCGAGGACGACCGAACGGTGCCTGCCGCCGGTGCAGCCGAACGCAACCACCAGGTGCATGCGCCCCTTCTCCTTATAAAGAGGCAGGAGATCGCCCACCATCTTCTGCACGTCGTCGAGCAGGTGACCCGCCGCCGGCTGCTGCATGACGTAGTCGACGACCGGCTGGTCCCGGCCGGACAGCGGCTTCAGCTCCGGCACCCAGTACGGGTTGTCGAGAAACCGGGCGTCGACCAGCAGTGCGGCTTCGGCAGGCGCGCCGGTCTTGTACGCGAAGGCCAGGCATGTGATCAATGGCCGTTGGCGGCTGCGCAGATGATGGGCCAGCTCCGCACGCTGGCCCCCCTCGATGCGGTGATGGGCGCGCTCGAAGCTGCCGCCCGGATGATGGTCGTCCTCACCATCGTGGATCAGGACGTACTTGATCCCCCGCCGGTCCGCCTGTCGAAGCAGCTCGGCCGCGTCGCCGCTGACGCCGAGGACGAAGTCGCCGTCGTCCTCCTCGAGGCCAACCGTGCGCGCGAATCCCGCGGCTTCGAAGTCGCGGACCGAGTCCTCCATCCGCTCCGGCGTGGCCGCGCCGACGATGACCAGCGTCAAAGGGTTTCCTTGAGCCGCGCCGCGAGACGTTCAGGGATGCCCAGCTGAACGATCTCGTCGACCGGCGCTTCGCGGATCGCCTGCACCGAGCCGAAGTGTCGCAGGAGGGCACGCTTGCGCGCGGGTCCGATCCCTTCAACCGAGTCAAGCGGCGACGTCAGCGCCTTGCGGGCACGCACCTTGCGGTGGTGCGTGATCGCGAAGCGATGCGCTTCGTCGCGGATGCGCTGGACGAGAAACATGCCAGGCGAGTTTCGTTCCTGGACGATCGGCTCCGCCCGGCCCGGCGCGAAGATCTCCTCCCGCTCCTTGGCCAGGGCGAAAGTTGGAATGTCGGCGTAGCCTGCCGACTCCATCACCTCCAGCGCCGCGCTGAGCTGGCCTTTGCCGCCGTCGATCAGGATCAGGTCGGGCCGGCTCGTGAACGAGCGGTCGCCCACCACCTCGGCCTCCTCGCGCCGCTGCGCGGACTCGAGGCGCTCGAGCCGGCGGCGCAGGACCTCCTGCAGCATCGCGAAGTCGTTTGGTCCGGGCACGTACTTGATGCGGAAGTGGCGGTAGTGGTCATTGCGGGGCCGGCCATCCTCGAAAACCACCATCGAGCCGACCGCCGAGTCGCCCTGGATGTTGGAGATGTCATAGCACTCGATGCGCCTGGGCGGAGTCTCGAGGCCGAGCGCTTCCGCCAGAGCGGCCAGCATCGGCTCAGTGCGGCTGCGGTCATAGTCGGCCTGGATGCGGACCTGCTCGAGCTCCTGCTTGGCGGTCTCGGCCAGCTGCGTCACGAGCCCACGCTTGCGGCCTCGCTGCGGGACCTCGAGCGAGACCGGCCGGCCACGCTTGTCGCTCAACCATCCGCCGATCAGCTCGGGTTCATCGACCTGACCCGGCAGGATCACCGATCGGGGCACATGCGTCGCGCTCGAGTAGTACTGCAGCATGAAGCCGCGCAGCAGCTCGCCTTCCGTGGCGTCGCCGGCTCCGTCCAGCGCGTGCCCGTCGTGGCCGACCATCTTGCCCTGGCGCACGTAAGCGACCTCGACAAAGACATCGCTGCCACTGCGCGCGTAGGCGAGGATGTCCTGGTCGTCACGACCGCGTGTCAGCACTCGCTGCCTGTCTGCGATTCGCTCGATCGAGTGCAGCTGGTCGCGATAGCGCGCGGCGTTCTCGAAATCGAGCCGGTCGGCCGCAGACCCCATCCGGCCTTCCAGCTCGCGGACGAGCAGGTCGGAGCGCCCTTCCATGAACAGCGCGACCTCGTTGATGCGCGCCTTGTAGTCCTCCGAGCTGATGCGACGCTCGCACGGGCCTGGACAGCGCTTGATGTGGAAGTCGAGGCAGACCTTGCCCTGCTTGAAGATCTCGTCTGAGCACGTGCGAAACGGCAGGAGCTGGCGAATCGACTTGACGGTTGAGCGCAGCGACTGCGCCGACGTGTATGGCCCGAAGTACAGGGCTCCGTCGTTCTGGACCCGGCGGGAGTAGTGGACGCGCGGAAACTCCTCCGTGACCGGCAGCTTCAAGTAGAGGTAGTTCTTGTCGTCCTTCAGCCGGATGTTGAAGCGCGGCCGGTAGTTCTTGATGAGGTTGTTCTCGAGGACCAGCGCCTCGACCTCGTTGGCGGTGGTGACGAACTCGAAATCCACCGCCCTCTGCATCATCTCGGCGATGTGTCCTGTGTCCGCGTACCCCGGCGTGAAGTACGAGCGCAGGCGGTCGCGCAGGCGCAGCGCCTTGCCGACGTAGATCACCTGCGTGCGCTTGTCGCGGAACATGTACACGCCGGGGCTGTCGGGTACGGCCTGCAGCCGTCTTTTGAACGTGTCTTCGAGTGTGGCAGTCACTGCTGTCCCGATTCTAGGAACCCGTAAACTCCGGTCCATGAGCACCATGCCCGGACCGCCCCAGATGAGCGGTTACACGGCTCCGGCGACGCAGTCGAACAACCTGGCGGTCGTGAGCCTGGTGGCCGGCATCCTGTCCTTCTTCGCGCACGTCGTTCCCGTGATCGGGGGCTTCACTGTCGCCGTCATCGCCATCGTCACCGGCTTCATCGCCCGCGGCCAGATCAGGAAGTCGGGCGAGCAGGGGATGTGGATGGCGAACGCCGGGATCGTCCTCGGCATCATCCACCTGGTGCTCGGGTTCGCCCTGCTGATGATCCTGCTGTTCCTGATCTTCGTGATCGGTGTCGCTTTGTTCGGCATCTCAGCCCACGGCGGCTCGAACCCGACACCGGTCCCGTCGGGCTAAAAGTGAATTCCCTTCATCAGGTAGGCCATCGTCGCCGCCTCGACTGAGATCTCTTCCTCGCCCGCCGCCTCTGCCCGCTGACCATCCTTTGGCGCGGTGTCCGGGAACAGGTGGTAGGCGCCGGTCATCACGAACTGGAGCAGTCCTGGCGCCACCGTGTTGACGGTCTCCCCCACCTTGCCCAGCCGCGTCGAGATTTCGGGCTGCCTTGTCAGGACCGCCGACGCAACCATCTCAGCCGCCTCATCCGGCGAACTGGTCGGGAAGTTCTTGTAGATTCCCGTCGGCGCGATCATCGGCGTCCGCACTAGCGGCATGTGGATGTTCGTGATCGCCACGCCGTCGTCCACCACCTCGGGCGCGATGCAGCGGCTCAGCGCCGCCAGCGCTGACTTCGACGCGACGTATGCGCCGAAACGCGGCGGGTACGCCTGGACGCCGATGCTGGAGATGTTGATGATGTGGCCGCGCCGCCTGCGGCGCATGTCGGGCAGCACGCTGAGCAGCAGCTTGACCGCGCCGAAGTAGTTCAGCTGCATCGTCCGCTGAAAGTCGTGGAAGCGATCGTATGACGACTCGATTGACCGCCTTATCGATCGGCCTGCGTTGTTGATGAGGATGTCGACGTGGCCGTGGTCGTGGAGGACCTTCTGGATCATCGCCTCGCACGCGTCCAGGTCGGAGAGGTCGGCCGGATAGACGAAGGCGGTTCCACCCTCCCTCTCGATCTCCTGTTTGAGCGCTTCGAGTTTTTCTCGGGTGCGGGAAACGAGGATCACTCGTGCGCCGTGCCGCGCGAAGAGCTGAGCCGTGGCCCGGCCGATACCGCTGGAGGCGCCGGTCACGACAACCACGCGATCCTCCAACGCCTGGCGAAGGTTCCGCGGCGTCAGGGCTTCCGGGTCCATGTGACGTTCCCAGTAGTCCCAGACCTTCCACGCGTACGTGTGGAGCGGCGGGCACGCGACACCCGATCCTTCCAGCGCGTGCTGGGCCTGGTCGCACGTGAATCGGGCGCGGCTCTGGGCGAAGCGCAGCGCCTCCTCAGGAATCAGGATGCCCTCGAGCAGCCGTCGCTTCAGCGTCTGCGCGACCTTCCAGTGCTCGAGCATCGACTTCGCCTCGCGAGGCAGCACGGCCCCGGCGCGGCTGTCGACCCGAAGCGTGAACTGCGGCGCGTGCGCGGCGCGGCAGAACTCGTTGGTGACGTCGCCAAGGCTCTGCACGTTGGGGTCGGTCAGATGAAATGTCTTGCCGTCGAGCCCGTCGCGATGGCCGATCACATCAAGGGCTGCGGCGACGTAGTCGACCGGCACGATGTTGAGCTGGCCGCCCTCGAGACCTACCAGCGGCACCCAGGGCGGGATCGCATTGCGCAGGCGCTGGATGAGCTTGAACGCGTAGTACGGGCCGTCGATCCGGTCCGCCTCTCCGTTTTCAGACGAACCGATCACAAGCCCCGGCCGGTAGATGCGAAAGCGCGCCGACGACTCGCGGACGATCTTCTCGGCCTCGTACTTGGTGCTGTAGTACGGATGGTCCAGGACCTGACCCTCGTCGAACATCTCCTCGGTGAACTTGCCCTTGAACGTCGCGCCGGCGACCGCGATCGAGCTCATGTGGTGCAGCCTCGCGTCGATACGCTGCGCCAGGTCGACGACGTGCCGCGTGCCATCCACGTTGGCTCGCTGCGTCTCCTCCTCCGAAGCCTCGAGGTCGTAAACCGCCGCCAGGTGGTAGATGTCGGCGCCTTTCAGCCGACCGAGGTCGTACGCGGAGAGACCGAGGTCAGGCGCGGTGATGTCGCCTGGCATCGGTTTCATGCGATCTCCCGTGCCGAGCGACTCGATGAAGGCTTCCAGCCGCTCGAGCGAACCCGCGCGGACCAGGACGTAGGTGGTGCCGTCGCGGCGAGCGAGACGGCGCAAGAGGTGCCGGCCGATGAAACCCGTGCCCCCGGTGACGAGCCTGACCATCGATCGAACTTTAGGGCCTGAGCGTTGGCTTACCTGGGATGAAATCTACTCCTGCGCAGGTAGGATGCCGCCGTGTCTGACGCTTCGTCGGCCTATCCGCCCCCGCCGGCGCCGGGCGTTCCGCCGCCGGCCTACCAGGCGCCGGCCAATCAACCGCTGCCGAACTACACCCCTCCTCCGGTGGCTCAACCGCCCGCGGGATATCCGCCCGCCTGGGGGGCGCAGCAACCGTGGCAGCAGCAGCCGCCGCCACCGGCGGTCGGCGCGGGATGGGGCGCCGTCGGCATTCTCGATCAGTTCACCGGAAGAGCGGCCTGGGCCTGCGGGATCGGCCTCGTCACGGTGATCGTGCCCTTCGTATTCAACCGCGTGTTCTTCTTCCTCCCGATCATCGGGATCATCAGCGGAGTGCGCGCGATCCAGGGCGGCAAGCTCATCGGCGGGATCGTCGGCATCGTGCTGAGCGGAATCGGAGGCGTGCTTACCCTGATCGGACTGTTCGGCTAGCCTCGTCTTCTGCCGGGATCACGACCAGGGGTACGAGCGAAGCAAGCGCAACGAAGCCCACGGCCACCCATAGCGCGCCGGTCAGCGACCAGGCGATGAGAGGTCCCGAAAGTGCCGCGCCAATCGGATTGCCGAGCTGATTCAGCGCCATCGAGATCGCGAACATCCGCCCGAAGGCGGCCGGGTCGGTCCGGCGCTGGCGGAGCGTCAGGAACGCGATGTCGAACGGCCCCTCGACCACGGCCATGCCAACCAGCGCTATCACCACAATAAATACCGATGACGCGTAGGGCAGCAACGCCAGGGCCGTCGCCATCAGTGCAAGCGATCCGGCCATGAGCTGCCTTTCTCGCCCGTCGGTTTTGAGCCGCCCCACGACAAGGATCGCGATGAAGCCGGCCGCTCCGACCGCTCCGAGGATGTAGCCCACGACGGCCGGGCCCTGGTGCAGTCGCGTCAGCACCAGGACCGGCATGGCGATGACGATGACGCCCCAGCCGGCGCCGGAGGCGATGAAGGTCAGCGCGAGACCAACCAGGGATCGGTTGCGAAGCACATACGTCAGACCGGACCACGCCAGCCCCAGCACGCTGCCATCCCGGCGCTTCACCGCGGGGTCGTGGACGCGGAGCATCGCCAGGCCCGCGCACCCGAACAGAGCCGCGGTCGCCGCCAGCGCCCATTCGCCACCGGCGGTGCCCACGAGCACTCCTCCCAGCGGCGCCCCGACCACCGCGGAAAGTACGTCGCTGCTCATGTCGAGGGCGTTCGCTCTCTCCCAGAGATGACCGGGAACGATGCTGGGAAACATGGAGCGCAGGCCCGCCCAGCTCAGCGGCCCGGTCAGAGATGCCACGCCGCAGATCGCAAGAAGCAGCAGCGGCGCCAGGGCATGGCGCGCCGATAGACCGGCGATGGCAAACAGAGCGGCCGCGGCGACGAAGTAATCGACGGTGATCAGACGGGTCCGGCCGTGGCGATCCAGGAGCGCGCCGGCGACGGGCGCAAGCAGCAAACCTGGAAACAGCAGGAGAAACGTGGCGGCGCCGGCGAGTTGCGGCGAGTGGAACCGCGACAGCACGAAAAGGACAAGGCCGACCCGCAGCATCTGTCCCGCCATGCGGCCGAGCAGCTGGCTGACGACGAGACCGGGAAATCCCTGCACGCGCAGAAGCGCGCCGTATCCGACCTCCGCGGCCGCCGGGTCCGTTCTCAGCCGACAGCGACGCGGGAGCGTCGCGCGCGCCCGGCACCGTTGGCGGCCAGCGCCGCTCTGCGTCCTTTCGCCAGAGGCTGCCGCAGGTACTGGCCTGTCGAAGACTCGGGTTTTGTCGCCAGCCGCTCGGGAGTTCCCTCGGCGATGACGTAGCCGCCCTTGTCTCCACCCTCCGGTCCCAGGTCGATCAACCAGTCCGCGGTCTTCAGCACGTCGAGGTTGTGCTCGATCACTACCACCGTGTTGCCGTGATCGACCAGGCGGTGCAGCACCGCGAGGAGACGTTCCACGTCCGCGTAGTGCAGACCCGTGGTGGGCTCGTCAAGCATGTAGAGCGTGCGACCGGTGTCGCGGCGCGACAGCTCGGCGGACAGCTTGACCCTCTGTGCCTCGCCACCCGAAAGCTGGGTGGCAGGCTGCCCGAGCCTGATGTAACCGAGGCCGACGTCGTGCAGCGTGCGCAGCTTGGTCTTGATGGCCGGCACGTTCTCGAAGACATCGAGCGCCTCGTCCACCGTCATCTCGAGCACATCTGAGATCGAGTGGCCGCGGAACTTCACCTCCTGCACCTCGCGCGAGTAGCGCGTGCCGTGGCACACCTCGCACGGCACGTATACGTCGGGCAGGAACTGCATCTCGATCTGGATGATCCCGTCGCCCTGGCAGTTCTCGCAGCGCCCGCCCTTCACGTTGAAGCTGAACCGCCCAGGCTTGTAGCCGCGCATCTTCGCCTCGGGCAGGCTCGCGAACAGGTCGCGGATGTGCGTGAACATGCCCGTGTACGTCGCGGGGTTGCTGCGCGGCGTGCGCCCGATCGGGGACTGGTCGATGTCGATCGCCTTGTCGAGATGCTCCAGACCTTCCACCGCTTCGTGCGGCCCGGGCCTTTCCTTG
>DATEGL010000127.1:0-2819 GCA_035280145.1 Candidatus Dormiibacterota bacterium
GGCCGCGCTTTGGATGATCCCTCCGCCCAGCACGCGCGTGCCCGAGTACATCACCGCTGCCTGTCCGGGCGCCGCGCCGAAGAAAGGCTCTTCGAGCTTCAGCCGATCCTTCTCGTAGGTGGCCGCGATCGCCGGCGCGTGGTAGCGCAGCCGCGCCTCGCAGTGGAGCGGCTCGACCCCGGCGCCAGAGATGAAGGTCACGTCGGCGAGCGCCACTTCGCGAACCGCAAGCTCCTCACGCCGGCCGACGACGAGCCGGTTGGCAGAAGCTTCGACGCGCACGACGTACCACGGTCCGGGCTCGGCCAGGTCGCCGAATCCGCTGCGCTGGCCGACCGTGTAGAGCGGGGTCCCGAGGTGCGTGCCGAGCTGGCGCCCGCCCGAGTCGACGACGGCGCCCGCCGCCACCGGCAGGCGGGCCTGGAGGTAGCGCGAGGTCTCGCCGCGCGGTACGAAGCAGATCTCCTGGCTCTCTGCCTTGTTGGCCACGGGCAGTCCGAACTCGCCCGCGTGCTCGCGCACCTCGCGCTTCGTCATCCCGCCCAGCGGGAACGCGATGCGCGCGAGCCGCGTCCGGTCGAGGTGGTAGAGCATGTACGACTGGTCTTTCGCAGGATCCAGGGCGGCGTGCAGCTCCGGTCCGTCCGCACTCGCAAAGATCCGCGCATAGTGACCGGTCGCGAGCCGGTCGAAGCCCAGCTCGAGCACCCGCGTCAGCATCAGGTCGAACCGGACGAAGGCGTTGCAGCGAACGCAGGGATTCGGCGTCCGGCCCTCGAGGTAGTCCCGGTGGAACGGTTCGATGACCCGCTCGCCGAACTCCTTCTCGAGGTTCCAGCAGTAATAAGGAATGTCCAGCAAGCTCGCGACTCTGCGGGCATCCTCGACCGCCGACAGCGAGCAGCACCCTCCGTGGCGAGCGGCTTCTTCCGAATCCTCACGCGGCCACTGCTGGAGGGTTACGCCGACGACGTCGTGCCCCTGCGCCTGCAACAACGCGGCCGCGACCGACGAATCGACCCCGCCCGACATCGCGACGGCGATCCTCACCGCCTGTTCTCCGTGATGTGGCGCGCCACTATCTCCGCGTCCTCGGCCACGCCGTAAAGCACCGCCGACCGCGCCTTGCGCTGGAAGTGCACTCCCATGAAGTACAAGCCTGGCACAGCGCTACGGCCATCCTGCTGAACCGGAAATCCCATGTCGTCGAACACGGGCAGGCCGACCCAGCCGTAGTCGGGCCGAAAGCCTGCGGTCCAGATGACCGCGCTGATTCCCTCTCCGGCGATGTCCAGCTCGGTCCTGCCGGTAAAACCCGGCGGCCCCGGCACCTCCCAGGGCACAGGCAGACCGCGCTTCACGCTCAGGGGCACGAACCAGTTCTGCACCATCCCCCGAGCGAGGTCATCGCCTGCCTGGATGCTCTGGGCCAGGTCGTCGGCGAAGTGAAACTTTTCGGCGTCGGCCCCCACAAACCTTCCCACCAGCTCAACGCCGGACGCGTGAAGGGTGCGGTAGTGGAGGTCGTGACCGCCGCCGCGCCCGCTCGCCAGTGGGTTGCTCAAGAGCCTGGCCGCCGGCGAAGGCAGCTGCGCCGGCGTCCGGTCCACGAAGCCGCTCTCCACGAGCCACCAGGTCAGATCGTGGCCGCCCATTCGGCGCGGCGCCCACGGGGCGCGTCCGCAGGCGAGGAAGACCTTGCGGCCGGCTTCGTGAAGCTCCTCGGCGATCTGGCATCCGGTCTGGCCGCTGCCGACTACAACAACCCCGCCGGGCGGAATCCTGTCGGGGTTGCCGTACTCCTCCGCGAGCCGCTGGGTCACGGTGCCAGGAATTTGGTCCGCGTTCGCGGGTCGATACGCCCGCTGGTAGCCCCCGGTCGCGATGACCACCGTCCTCGCACGAAGCTTTTCTTGGGGAGTCGTGATCACGAAGGTGTCTCCGTCCCGGTCGATCGCGGTGACCTTGCAGTCGAGCTGCACCGGCGCCTTGAACGACGCCGTCCAGCGCTGGAAGTGATCGACAAGCTGGTCACGGGGCATGAATCCATCAGGGTCCGGTCCTGCGTACTTGCCGCCCGGCAGCTGGACGCTCCAGTTCGGAGTGACGAGGCAGAAGGAGTCCCAGCGGCGCGAGCGCCAGGTCTCGGCGACGCGGCCCGATTCGAGCACGACATGGTCGACCCCCTGCTGCTTCAGGAAATAGCTGGTCGACAGTCCCGCCTGGCCCGCGCCGATGATGGCGACGTTGATGTCCACGCCCGATAGTTAAAGCGATGGCGTTGAGCGACGTGCAGGCCGGCCGCATCGGCGAATACCTGCTTGCCGTCTACGCCATGCTCACGTCTGGCGGCGAGCTGGTGCCCTTTCAGGTGGATGCCGACGACGACCACCGCGACCTTGTGGTGGCGGTGAAAGGCAAGAGTGCGTTCGCTTCGCTGCAGGCCAAGGCCTGTTTCGAGCTGGGCGCGACGGGTTTCGTGCAGTCGAATGCGACGTACTTCGAGAAATCAGTTCCGCGCGACCCGTCGTGGATCTACGTGATCGTGCTCGTCCTGGATCTCGCGCCGGCGGTGTGGTGGGTTGTCCCGGCGCCGGATTTCAACCGGCTGACGACGCATTCGCCCGCGCGGAACGGCCGCGAGGTGGAGCTGCACTTCCGCGCATTCCCGGATCGCGACGATGCGTTCGCTCCGTTCAGAGTGGCGACGAAAGACCTCGGCCCGCGACTTCTCTCACTCATCGAAGCTCTGCCCCCGGCGACCAAACCCCTGCCGGGCGCTCACCTCGTCATGGCTACTCGACGAGATCGCCTTCGGC
>DATEGL010000128.1:0-5913 GCA_035280145.1 Candidatus Dormiibacterota bacterium
CTGTTCAAGGAGTTCAACACCGATCTCCCGGTGCCGACCAGGATCCTGATCACCGTGGGCTCGTTTGCTCAGGTATGGCGGCTCCAGATCGCAGTCGGGATCCTGGTCGTCATCTTCGCCTCATTCCTCTTCTTGCAGAGCGGCCCGGGTCGCGTGTTCTGGGACTACACGCTCATCCGCATCCCGATCCTCGGCGGCATCGTCGTGTACGGGATCGTCGAGCGCTTCACGCGGACGCTGTCGACGATGCTGCGCGCCGGGATCCCGATCAGCCAGACGTTCGACGTCGCTATCGCCTCGGCCAGCAACATCCGTTATCGCAGAGGCCTGGAGTCGGTGCGCCAGCGGATGGTGACCGGCGACGGCTTCTCGGAACCGCTGGCAGGTACGGGACTCTTCGAGCCGATGGTCATTCGCATGGTGCGCGTCGGCGAGGAGACCGGCACGCTCGACCAGAGCCTCGAGCAGATCGCCGACTTCCTGGCCGATGAGATGGACTACCGGGTCAAGAACATGATCGCCTTGATGGAGCCGAGCCTTGTCATCGTGGTCGGCGCCGCCGTCGGCTTCGTGGCCGTTTCCGTCGTCCTGCCGATGTACGGACTGCTCCGAGCCGTCCACTGATGAGGAGCCGCAGGCAGCGGTGATGCAGAGCCGCAGGCAGCGGCGGCATCGGGCGCAAGCGGGCACGACGCTCATCGAGCTGCTGGTGGCCATCTCCATCATCGGACTGGTGCTCGTGCTGCTCGTCGGCGCGGTGAGCGACGGCATCATCCAGGCCGCGATGACCAAGCGCAACACTGCCGTGACGGGAGCGGTTGAGTTCGAGCTCGACAAGATCGGGGCGGCCGTTTACACGACGACCCCGGCGGGATACTCGGAGTGCTTCGCCGTCGACACTTCGGCTCCCCCGGCCCAGGTCGGGTTGGGAGGGATCTGCCCCGCAGGGACGAACCTGCGCGCCGACGTGACCGAGGCGAACGTCGAGATAGGCGTCCAGCAGTGGACGGTCAAGGTCGACACCTATCCGGCCCTCGCCCAGGTTGGCCAAACCGTCCAGGTCTACAAGGTCAACCGATGACCGCACGCTCAGCGCGCCACCGCGCCCAGGCGGGCTACACGCTGATCGAGGTCATCATCGCGACCGCGATCGGGCTGATGGTGATGAGCGCACTGACGTCTGTGATCGTCACCACCGTGATCGGGACCAACGCCGCGACGAGCCGGGTCGAGGCCAGCTCTCAGGTCCGCACGTTCGAGCTGTCAGCGTACGACGACTTTGCGCTGAGCCGGCCGCCGGCGCCGACTGGTTGCGGCACCGGACCGGGCGACCTCTGCACCACACAGCAGATGACGCTCCGCGGCAGCCGCATGCCCAACCAGGTTGGAGGGGTTGCCACTCCCTACACCGTCGTCTACGCGTGGGATCCGGGGCTACACCAGATAACCCGCACCACCGGCGGAGCGAGCCGGGTTGCGGCGAGCAACGTGACCGGTTTCACCTGGTACGTGAACACGAACGGCGCGCAGCCGGTCGTGGTCGTGAGCATGTCGGTGACCGTCGGCTTCTACAACACTACGTACACCGACTCGCAAACGTTCCTTTTCTATCCGCGGGTGACCGCATGACCTGGTGGATGCGATCCCTCACCGACCGCAAGGCCCGCCAGCGCGGCAGCATCCTCAGCGGGCTCCTGATCATCGTCGCTTTCGTATCGATCCTCGTCGGGGCGCTCCTGACCGAGCTGACCAGCTCATTCCTAGTGTCCAGGTCGGTGGTCGCCCGCCAGTCTCGGGAAGCGACCGTCACGTCGGCTGTCGAGCTGGGCATCCACCGCCTCCAGACCACGGGGGTGCCTGCAGTGTGTGCGCAGGACAGCCGCGGACCGTGGTTCCTGAGCCTCAACAATAGCCAGGCGGCGGTGACCCAGACGTGCGTCGGCATCGTGCCGGACTTCGCGGGTGCGCTGAGGGGCGGGACCTACCCTGTCGACGCGGTTCACGACTTTGCGGGCGGCCAGGATCGCTATGTGACCGTCGACTCGTCGGGCGTCCTACGCGCGTACCTGACCGGTGACTACACCCCGCTCTGGGCAGTCGCGACCGGAGGTGCGCCGACCGGGCCGCCGATGACGAAGGACGACCCGAACGGCTCGGTTGACATCCTCGTGCCTCAGGCCTCGGGCGTCGCGCTTCTCAACGAGGCCGGGGCCCGGCCGACTGTGAGCTGCACGATGCCGGCTTCGACCGCCGTCACGACACCTGCCGCCGCCGAGGAGACCGCGGGCACGGCCAACTTTCCCGGGTACGCCTTCATTGGCGGCTCTGGGGCCGGCGCCCAGCTCTACGTCTACAACGCTGCGGCCGGCGGCAGCTGCGCTCAGCTCGCGTCGGCTGCTCTGAACGGAAGCACGGTTGGGGCGCCGCTCGTGTTCACCGGGAAGGTCACCTCGTTCAAAGGTTCCACCACCACTCGAGACGAGGTTTTCATCCTCGTGTCCGACGGCAGCAACACGACCCTGGAGCATTTTCGCTACCAGGAGATTGCCGGCTCGGGAGGCAGCGTCACCCGAAGCCTGACCTTGCTATCCAGCCTCAGCCTCACCTCACAGGTGGGCGGCACGGCGAGGGGGTACGCAGCCAGCACCTCGACGCCCACGGTCGGGACAAACGTGACCCTCGCCGTGGCCGGAAGCTCGGGAGGGATCGCGCTCGTCAACATCGCTGTCCTCGCCGGTGGGATCTACACGCCAACCATCGCCGGGAGCAAAATCCTTCCTGGTGCGATCTCCCACGCACCCGCCTGGTGCCACTGCCCCACGCAGGACCTCATCGGCGCCGGCAGCACCAACGGCACGCTGTACCTCCTCGACACGAGCCTCAACATCGTGTGGACGTACGACGGATCGGCCGACGGCAGCCCCGCGATCAACACGACACCGGCCACCGATGAGAAGGGCGACTGGTACTTCGGAGCCACGGACGGGTATGTCTACGACGTCGAGATCCCGCTCAGCGGGTCGCAGCTGTTCAAGGCGGCTAGGTTCGGCTCGGGCGGGACGGTCACCAGCTCACCTGTTGTCGGTGGTGCAAGCGCCTGCGGGGCCAACGCGTGCGTCTACTTCGGGTCGTCCATCAGCGGCATCTATTTCGCCGCTCTCGGCACGACCCGCATCATCGACCTGCAGGCATGCATCAGCGCCTCCGCAGGCTCGACGAGCTGCGCCCTCAATCCGCGGCTCTGGGCGCGAGTCGAAGTGGGTTCGGCGGGCCTTATCGGAGCCAACGGAGTCTTCGTCCAGGGTTGGTCGTACTACTCTCCATAGGGCATGCCAGCCCCCCGGCTAGCCATCGACCTGTCTTCAGGCTTGATTCGCGTTCTCGAGGGCGCGCCTGGCGACAGGATGCGGTCCGGTGAGGCGGCCGCGCCCGTGGGAGCGCTGGACGCCGGCAGGGTCGTCAACCCGAGCCAGGTCGGGCAGGCGATTCGCCAGCTGGTCGCCAGGACCGAGATCAGAGCCACGCGAGCCTTGATCGCGGTGACGGACGCGCTGGCGAGCTATCGGGTCCTCACGTTTTCTTCCGAAGCGACGGAATCCGACATCGACGCCGAGGTGCTCACCAGGCTGAACCTTGGCTCGGAGCGGATGGCGGTTCGCCACGTCGAGATCCGTTCCGCGCACAACGAGCGTGAGTACTTTGCCGCGGCTTGGGACCGCGGGCAGGTGCAGGCGGTCGCCGCCGCGGTACGTCACGCAGGCCTCGAGCCGGCCGTTGTCGACCTCAAGTCGCTTTGTGTGGCGCGGGCTTTGACCATCGACTCGTGCGTCTACCTCGAGGTCGGCGACAGGTCATGTGAAGCGGTTCTGATCGACGCCCGCGTGCCCCGCATCTGGCACACCTTCCGGGCCGATGCCGATGGCGATCTCTCAGCCGCCCTCGCCAATGGGCTCAAGCCAGTGCTGGGCCTCCACCTGCGCGGCGGTGGCGGCGGTTTCGGGCCGGAATCGCCAATCGTGATTCACTCGGAGCACGCCCTGCCGACGTTCGTGCCATACCGCCTCGCGGACCTCACCGGCCGCCCGGTCGAGGACCTACCCCCGCCACCCCGCGCCGACCCCGACGTCCGCTACGGCCCCTACCTGACTTGCCTGGGCCTCGTCATGCGGAGGGACGCATGATTGGGCGGAGGCGTGCTCCGCGCGAGGAACGCCGGCGGGCTGCGATCGAGATCAACCTGCTGGTCGAGCACGAGGACCCTGGGCCGCTGGACAGGAGGCGCCGCGGCTGCGCTCTTCCCTTCGTCGTCGGGGCCATGCTCCTGACCTCCCTTGAGCTCATCAGGACCGTCCTGAGCTAGCCCCTGGCGAAGGCGCCCAGCGTGGTCCCGGACATGCGCCCATCGCATGGGCACCTCCGCTATTCAGCTATCCCCATCCCCTTGCATAGAGTGGGTTAAACGCGGCGGAAGAAGAAGATTCGCGCCGGCGAAGTCAGGGCCGGCGATAAGGAGTGGCAGCGTATGCAAGGCATGTACAGATACTTCGGGAGGAATCTGCGCGGCAAGAAGGGGCAGAGCGGCTTCACGCTGATCGAGCTCCTGGTGGTGGTGACCATCCTCGGCGTGCTGGCCGCGATCGTCACCCTGAGCCTGGTCGGGTTGACGACCAACGCGCAAGCCAAGGCATGTGAGCAGGAGTACAAGACGGTCCAGTCAGGCCTCGACGCCTACATGGCCAACAACAACCTGGACATCGTGGCGGCAACGGCCGCCGCCGGGACAAACGATATGACGGCGCCACTTCCTCTCTATAACCCGAACCCGAGCGCTACGAGCCCCACCTACGTCCGCAACACGCCGACCCAGTGGAACTACGTCTGGAACACGACCGGCAGAATCACGGCCGTCGTGCAGGCGGGTGGCGGCCCGGCTGTGCCGGCTGGATGCACCGTCTCAGGCGGTTAACCGTTCGTTTGCAGGAAGGGAAAGGGGCGCCCACGCCGGCGCCCTTTTTCATTTGAGGCCCGCGAGAGCTAGCGCATGGACCCGCTGGAAGTCATCCTGTTGGCCGCGGTGGCATATCTGGTGCTGGTGGCGATGCTCGCCGGCAGCTTCATCAACCTGGCCGCCGACCGTATCCCGAGGGGCGAGTCGGTGGTTCATCCGCGGTCGCGCTGCCGTTCATGCGGGCGCGTGCTCAACGTCGTCGACCTGATCCCGGTCGGCGGCTACCTCTTGCGCGGCGGGCGATGTGCCACGTGCGGGGTCGAGATCGGAGCGGGGTCGCCCGCGGTGGAGGCGGCGTGCGGCGCCTCGATGCTCGTCTCGCTCCTGCTTCTCGGTCTCGTTCCTGGGGCCCTGGTCGGCGCGGGGCTTGTGCTGGCGGTTGGCGTCCTCAGAGTCGGGGCGTCGGTGGCGAGGTCGCCCGCGAGCTAGGCGTGGAGCTCGCTCGGGTTGAGCGAGTGAATGCGTGCGTCTCGCTCCGTGATCAACCCCGCTCGCAGCAGCTGGTTGAGCGATCGTTCGAGGGTCTGTGACCCCTCGCGAAGACTGGTCTGCAGCACGGTCCGGATCTGGTCGGTGCGACCTTCCTTGATCATCGCCCGGACCGCGTTGTTCGCGATCAAGACCTCGAAGGCGGCGACCCGACCGCCACCGACTGCCGGGACCAGCTGCTGGTAGATCACGCCGGCGATGCAGCTCGCCAGCTGGATGCGCACCTGCTGCTGCTGCGCGCCGAGGTAGCTGTCAATGATCCGGTCCAGCGCCTGCGGTGCGTCGTTGGTGTGCAGCGTTGCCACCACGAGGTGGCCGGATTCGGCGATGGTCACCGCGGCACTCATCGTTTCGAGGTCCCGCATCTCGCCGATGAGGATGACGTCGGGGTCCTCGCGAACGGCGGCTCGCAGGCC
>DATEGL010000129.1:0-10547 GCA_035280145.1 Candidatus Dormiibacterota bacterium
CCAGCAATCATCGGCAGCATCACGCCGGAGAAAACCTCGATCATCTCGTAGAGGGTCGTTTGGTCCGACGTGGGTGTCAGTCGGTACCTTCGCACACCCAGAAACACTCCACGCGTGCCTTGAGTCCACACCATTTCCCGATCCGGCGTGAGTTCGCTGACCTTGATCGCGAAGACTCGTCCCGGCGCCTCCGGAACCCGCATCTTGACCGTGCCGCCCAACTCAACGTTCCCTTCGATGCTGGTGAGAGTCGAGTTCCAACTCACCATATTGCTGGTGTCGGTCAGGAGGCGCCAGATCCTACCTGGGGGCGCCGCAATCACCGCTGAGACCGCGCATTCCTGACGGAAAGCGGTCTTCGTTTTCTTCGCAAAGATTTCGCCCTGATCGCCCAATGCCTCTGACCGCCTCCCAAATAGACCGGGCTGTGCGATGAGCCCCACCGAGACGCGTCAACGATAGCCGGGGAGAGCACCTCAAGGTCCTCGGTTCAGGCCACATAACACCCCGCCCTACGCTCGGCTTCCCCACGGTTGATGCACAGCGCTCGGGGCTAAGTACCGCGGAGGCAGGTGGTTCGAGTCCACCGCGGGCCCCCATTTGCGGTGCCAAGGGTGCATCTACCTGGTTGGCGGAAGCCTCGTGACTACTCGACGCAAAACTCGTTCCCTTCGGGGTCGGCGAGCACAACCCACCCACCTGGCTTCAACTCGCGCCGGTCGTCAACAACGGTTGCTCCCAATCCGATTAGCCGCTGTACTTCGCGTTCCTGATCGCCTTCCACCGGGAGGACGTCAAGGTGGACTCGATTCTTGACGGCCTTCTTTTCTGGGACCGCTACGAACACTAGCCTCGGCCACTTGTTATCGCCAGCGCTCACGACCCAGTAGTCGTTGCCAGGTGAAGTCACCTTCTCCATGGCATATCCCGTGACGCCGCTCCAGAACTCAGCGACAGCTCCCGGGTTGTGGCAGTCAAAAGTCACGTTCAGGACCGCCGAGAACACGCGTCGCTCCCATCAGGTTGGGTCGTCAATCCGTCTAGCGTAGAAGGCTCGGCTTCGGCTGGCGTCGCCATCAAGGGCGCAATCAGCACGCGCCCAGCGAACAATTCGGCTGACAATTAGGACGGCAATGGATCCGTACCAGCCAGAGCCGTGGCATGACTTCTTCGTCGCCACTGCTGGAGCTGCGGCGGCGCTGGCCGGCCTGCTGTTCGTGGCCCTTTCCCTGCACATGCGGTACATCGCGACCGAGACCAGGTATCGAGATATGGCCCGGGGAAGCCTGATCGGGCTCGTGATGGCTCTCCTTCTGAGCCTGATGGTGCTCGTCCGACAGCCCGCCAGGTGGCTCGCCGCCGAGTCTGTGCTCGCTGGATTCGCATATGTGGCAGTGGTGGGCGGCCAGCAACTGTACTCGCTGCAGCGGACTGGGTGGCGCATCCCGCGGGAAAGCGTCCTTCGGTCCATCGGCGCCTACGTGCTGGCATTTGTCGGGTTCGCCACCGGACTCGCCATGTGGTTCATGGCAGGTCCAGGTCTGTATGTCACCGCGGTGATCGTTGTCGCGATCGTTGTCTGGAGCCTGTGGAACGCCTGGGCGCTGGTCATTGGGGTCGCGGACGAGGAGATCGAAGCCGACAAGACAGCCGGCTAGCAGCACCGCCTGCGCGGCTAGGTTGCGGCGTCTTGCTTCAAGGCATAGAGCTCGGTGCTCAGGTACTTGACCCCGGAGTCAACTGCGAGCGTAACGACAACGTCCTCCGTCGATAGACCCTCAGCCATCTGGAGGGCTGCAATCACATTCGCGCCTGTCGAGGTTCCTGCAAAGATGCCTTCTTCAGCCGCCAGCCGCCGCGCCATTTTCATGGCATCGTCAGAGCCCACGCCGAAGATCTTGTCGACCTGCTCGGGTCGAAACAGGGGAGGCACGAAGCCAATGCCGATGCCTCCAATGCGGTGACCACCGGTACGGCCCGTTGACAGGACCGGCGACTCTTCCGGCTCGACGGCGACGATCTGAATGTCGCTGCGGCGCTGCCTGAGCGCGTCGGCGGCGCCGTGGAGTGAATGCGCCGTGCCCACCGACTGGACGTACGCGGCAACTCGGCCCCCCGTCTGCTTCCAGATTTCCTCCCCCATCGGGTGGTAGCCCGCCTCGCCATCACGGTTGTTGAGCTGGTCGGTCCAGTAGGTCCCAGGCTCGGTCGCGAGCCGCTCAGCGGTCGCGATCATCTCCTTGATGAGCTCCTCGGTGATTCGCTTGCGGTCGCTAGCGACGATCAACACCTCGGCGCCGAAAGCTGCCATCCCGGCGCGCTTCTCCTCGCTGAAGGCGTCGCTGCTGACCAGGGTGCAGCCGTAACCCAACGCGGCACACACGAACGCGAGCGCCATCCCGGTGCTGCCCCCCGTGTATTCAACCACGCGCCCTCCGGGCCGCAGCCGTCCATCCACGACTGCACGAGTCACCATGGCGAGCGCGATGCGGTCCTTCATGCTCCCCGTCGGGTTGGCGAACTCGAGCTTGACCATGACCCGCGCCCCTTTGGTCGGCCGAACTCTTCGCAGCTCGACCAATGGCGTATTTCCCACCGCATCCAGCATCCCAGCCATCGGGGCAATCTTGGCATCGGCGGCGGGGCAGAGCTCGACCGGTCCGATTACTTCGGGGCCCCGTTTCCGGTCGCCGAATGGCGGGCGAAGTGGGTCGAGAAGATCGAATCCCCGAACCCATAGTCGACGAGCAGATCCGCAAACACTCCTGATCCACTCTGTTTACGATCGGCCGATTCTGATCCTGGAAAGTTCGTGGCCCACGACCTGCAGACCGGCAGAGAGACGTCTTTGGCCCTAGTTGCTGGGAATACGAACGGCCTGCAGACGCGACGTCCCACCCCAGTGTTCGTTCATTCCGCGCGCGATGGCCATGAGGTGCGGAATCGCGGGCGAGATTCCGCACCGGGAGGCCACGGGGTGTGGAATCTTAGTTGCCAGGGACGAACGTAGCCGGCGACCGTCCAGGACGCCCTCGCGGGTAGTTGAAGCGCCTGATTTCGCGTCCGCTGGAACATAATCGGCCTTCGCAATGAGGAAGTTGATCCTGGTCCTCGCGGTGGTCGCCGGCTCGGTCACCACCGTCGAGGCAAGCACGACCTCGATCGCAGTCACACCCGCGAGCTCTGTTGTCGGTCAGAACGTGACCTTTACGGCCACCTTCACCTCCTCCTGTCCCGGAGCGCTTACCACGCACTACTTCACCATCGATACCCAGGTTCTCAACGGCACGCTGGCGCAAAGCGGGCAGGCCGGCACAGAGACTCTGTCGATCTCGACCCTCACCACCGGCACCCACTCCATCTCGTACTACTGGAAGATCAACGGGACGATCTGCCGAGGGATCGCGGGGATGTCTTACACGGTCGCGCCTCCGCCTTCGCCTAGCCCGTCGCCTTCACCGAGCCCTTCGCCCTCGCCACGCCCGACCTCCGCGCCGATTGCATCCCCTTCCGCGGTGGCGCTGGTCGCGAGCAAGCAACCAGATGAAGCCCTCCTTGGCTACCTCGGCGGAGCGCTGCTCGTCCTGGTGGTCGTCGTCGGGGCTGGGCTGATGGTGCTCGTCCGTCGCTAAGGGCGATCGGTCGCGGTGACGGTGTAGCCGCGGCCAGCGATGAGCCATGTGATGGCGATCGCCAGGGCTGTCGCGACGAGGTAGCCCACGACCGCTGCCATCGCGCCAAATCGTATCGTCCGGCCAGGAAGCGTCCGTGCGCACTGAGGGGTGCATAGCGACCGGTCCTGAGTGGCGACTCAACCTACACTGAGCCGCAACCGAATCCGGGTCACGCCCGGAGTGCAGCGCATGCCTGGGGAGGGAGCGAATGGACGAATCAGGAGCCGAGGTGGTCCGCGAATACATCAGCGCGTGGCCGAATGGATACGAAACCTTGACTCGTCTCAGAACAGAGGACTTCATATAGGACTGGCCTCAATCGGGCGAGCGCATCCGTGGGTCCGCCAACTACCGAGAAATTCATGAGCACTACCCCGGAGGCTTGCCCGAGTACAGGCCGGCGAAAGTCTCTGGAACTCCAGATCAATGGGCCGTGAGCCCTCTGTTCACGATCGTGCACCTGTCGGGCTCCGGTTCCACCTTCACCGTGGAAGGCACGCTCAAATACCCGGACGGTGCGAAGTATCTGGCGGTTGGCGTGATGGGTGGCCGGGTGAGGCGCCAGCGGACATACTTCGCCCCGGAGCTCGAGGCGCCGGCCTGGCGCTCCGAGTGGGTCGAGCGGATTTGAACCGACGTCAGAACCGGCGCCGGCGCTGAAACGCAGTCGCCGGCGTTACGCCCGCGACGTCCGAGCACAATGTCAACCGTGAGTCGCGCAGCCCTCGCGCGACAGGTGCGAAGGGTGCTGGAGATCGGCTGCGTGCCGACCGACACCGACCAGGAGAGGGTGACGAAGGAAGTCTTCGTCGTCATCAGCCTGGGCGCCGCCTTCGCTGGATTTGCCTGGGCTGTGATCTACACCGCCCTCGGCAGGCCGTTGAGCGGCCTGATTCCGCTGGTCATCACCGTGGTCATCGCCGGTCTGCTGGCGCGGTTTGTGGCCACCAAGCGGCGTGGGCTTCTGCCGCTGCCCGTGCTGGCGCTGGGGTTGTTGCTCCCGCTGGCGCTGCAGCTGAGCCTTGGCGGCTTCGTGCACGGAAGCGCCGTTGTGATGTGGGCCTTCATGTCGCCTCTCGCCTCCCTGCTGCTGAGGCCGGCCCGAGAAACCGCGATCTGGTTTGCGATCTTCCTGGCCGACCTCGTGGTGGCCGCCTTCCTGGACGCCACCGTGGCGCGGGAGGTGTCACCGATCTCGAGCGGTGCGATTCTCGTCTTCTTCGCCCTCAACATCGCGGGAATCGGAGGCCTCACATTTCTTGGGCTGTCCTACTTCCGCAACCAGCGCGACGCCGCCGAGCGCCGCTCGGAGCGGCTGCTCCTCAACGTGCTTCCTGAGCCTATAGCCGCGAGACTGAGACGAGGCGAAGAGCCGATCGCCGACCACTACGACGAGATCTCGGTCCTGTTTGCCGATCTGGCGGGGTTCACAGTTCGGTCCGCGGAGGAGACTCCCGCCGAGACGGTGGCGGTGCTGAACGAGGTCTTCTCGGTTTTCGACGAGGTGGTCAGGCGTTACCGGCTCGAGAAAATCCGGACAATCGGCGACTCCTACATGGTCGCCGCTGGAGCGCCGGTAGCCCGACCCGACCACGCTCACGCGATCTGCGCGATGGCCCTCGACCTGCAGCGCGAGGTCGCGCGCCTTAACGCCAAGCACGGCTGGGACCTCAGCTTCCGGATTGGAATCAACTCCGGCCCGGCGGTCGCCGGGATAGTCGGGCGCGAGAAGTTCCACTACGACCTCTGGGGCGACACGGTCAACATCGCGAGCCGGATGGAGTCGCATGGCATTCCAGACCAGATTCAGGTCACCGAAGCGGTCTACGAGCGCGTGAAGAACGAGTTCGCGTTCGAACAGCGTGGCCTCATCGATGTGAAGGGAAAGGGCCCGATGCTGACCTATCTGCTGAAAGGGTGGGCGGAGGAGGCCGAACCGGATGCTTCCAGGGCGGCCGTCGAGGCGCCGACCGCGTAAAACCGGATGCGCGTCCTGTTTTCCTGCCGCCCCTCACACGGCCACTACACGCCCATGGTCGGCCTTGCCACGGCGCTCGTGGACGCCGGACACGAGGTCCTCTTCGCCACGGCGCCGCCGGTCGACGCGATGATCCGCTCCGACGGATTCGCCGTCGAGGCGCTCGGATTGTCAGAGGGCCTGATCCGAGAGTTGCGGGCGCGGGACGCGGTCTACACAGAGATGTGGGCGGTGCCGCGCCGGGGAAGGATGGCGGCGTTCACCAGGTCCTTCGCGGCCTTAGAGGTGCCGCCGCGTCTCGACGGCCTGCGGCGCCTGGTCCGCGAGTGGCGTCCTGACTTGATCGTGTACGAGTCGGCTGACTTTGCCGGGCCGCTGGCTGCGGAGCTGGAAGGACTGCCCAATCACGCATTCGGGCCGCTGGTCGAGGCTGACGTCATGGCCGCCGCGGGTGCAGTCGCCGCGGAGCACTGGGTTGCGAACGGGCTGCCCGAACCAGATCGCGGGGGCATGTACCGGGGTCTCTATCTCGACATCGCGCCGCCCAGCCTCCGGCCTGCGCACCTCGCGATCATTCCGCCCGTGCAGGCAGTAAGGCCGGTGCCGGTGCAGGGTGGCGCCGCTGAGACCCCGCCGTGGTTGCGGGAGCTGGGGTCGCGACCCGTGATCCTGGTGACCTTTGGCACCGTCTTCAACAGGCGCCTCAACCTCTATCACACGGTCATCGAAGGTCTGCGCGACCTCGATGCGGACGTCGTGATTGCGACCGGGCGCTCAGAGGCGGCGCGATCGCTCACCGACCTGCCGCCCAATATTCAGATGCACGACTGGGTGCCCTGGGCCACGATGCTGGCCCGCAGCTCAGTGGTCGTTAGTCACGCCGGGGCGAGCTCGACACTGGGGCCTCTTGCGTTTGGCCTCCCGCTGGTGCTGATTCCCATCTCCGCCGACCACTTCACCAACGCCGACGCGGCGGCCGCCGCCGGCGCGGCCACGGTGCTGGACGCCGAGACCGTCAACGGTGACGACCTCCGGCGGGCGGTTGCCACTGCCTTCTCCGAGCCGGCAAAACGCTCCGCCCGGCAAATCGCCGCCGAGATCGCCGACATGCCGTCACCAGAGAGCGTCGTCGACGTACTCGCGTCGGTCGCCGCCGGCTAGTTCACCGTCTCCAGTCGGGAGGTTGCCGCCTGGACACGGTTGCGAACGAGCAGCTTTCGCAGGACTCGCTGCACGTGCTTGTTGACCGTGTTGGTGGAGACGAAGAGCCTCTCCGCGATCTGACGGTTGGTGAGACCGAGCCGGAGATGGTCCAGCACCTCGCGCTCGCGCCTGGTGAGCTGGGTCTCCGATAGCTGCATCAACGGCCGTCTCGTTTCCATGTCATGGGCCCTCCCTCCCATCACGTCGAGTCCCGGATACGGTGTGTGCGGGAAGAGTAGGCGTTATACGGCGCAGCCAAAAGGTGGGGAAATACCTGAAAACTGGATTTCGTGTACCTGATCTTGGCCAGCGACTTTCAGGAGAAATGGCGATCCGCCGGCGAACCGAGAAAGCGGCGCTCTTGAGGCACCCGGTCCGTCAGCGGATCGCCTCCAGTCAACGCCAATCTCGAGCGGTGAGAAATGGACAGACTGTCCCGCCGGGCTATGACAATTGCATCGGCGGTGGCGCTACGAGCTAGCTGTCCAGGTCGAAGAGTCGCGGCGGCAGGTCGTGGCTCCATGCCCGCGACAGCGAGATCTCGACCCAGTGATAGCGCCGGCGCTGAATCATCGCGTCGATCAGCCCCACCAACCGGCTGAGAATCGTCATTACATCCCTCCGTCTGCCATCAACTCACGTTTGGCCAGGCGCGGCAATGCGTCTAGCGTCCCTTCACCTGGGACAGATGCCCGCGCCCCGGCTAACCTCGCCTGCGTGATCCGGGTGCGCGAGGGCACAGCCGCCGACCTCCCGAAGGTCTGCGACATCAAGGTCCGCAACTGGGCGGATACTTACCGCCCGCTCCTGGAGCCGGAAGTCCTGCGGCCCTACCTGGACCGCACGACCCAGCTGGAGGAGCTGCGTCGGGACTATCTGCAACCCGATTGCTTGCTTCTGGTCGCGCAGGAAGGGTCGACGGACCCCGGCGACGAGATCAGCGGGTTCGCCCTGACCTTCATCTCGGTGAACCCCGCGCCGTGGCTCGAATCGCTGCACGTCTTGCGCGAGAGCCGCGGCCACGGGGCCGGCACCCGGCTGATGCAGGCGACCGCCGCCGAGCTGATCGGTCTGGGCCACAACGCCATGCAGTTGGGCGTCATCAGCGGCAACCTGGCCGCCGCAAGGTTTTACGAGCGCCTCGGCGGAGTGCTTCTTGGCGTGGAGCCCGTTTCCTGGGCGGCGGGAGTGACCCACATGATCTACGGCTGGTCGGACTTGCGTCCGCTTGCCGAAATTCGTACCTCCAGCTCGTCGGGTTAGGCGTTACACTCCAGCGCCAGTGACGAGCGTCGGCGACAGCTTCGCGTGGCCGTTCCAGGACCCAGGCTGGTTCGGCAAAATCGTCGTCCAGGGTCTGATTTTCATCATCCCCATCGTCGGCTGGATCGCGCTTGTCGGCTGGCTCGTGATGACGATCGACAACTACCGCGCCAACCGGCGCGAGTTGCCGCCCGCCGGGTTCCACTTGGAGCGCGGGCTGCCGCTCTTCGTCGTGCTGGTGGTCTGGGGCGTCGTGTTTGCCATCCCTGGCCTCCTGCTCGGCGGCGGCCGCACGAGTGGCGGAACGTCCTCACTCGGCAGCCTGGTCAGCTTTGCGCTGAGCCTTCTCCTCGCCTTCCTGACGCCGGCCATCGTCCTGAAGACCTACCGCGCCGGATTCGCCGGCGGTTTCGACGTCGGTGGCGTCTGGCAGATGTCTACCGGCACCAACACCCAGAACACGGTGATCGCCGGGCTGCTGATCTACGTGGCGCGGATCATTGGCGCCATCGGCATCTGCGCGATCTGCATCGGTCTTCTTTTCACGATCCCGTACAGCGTCGCCGTCACGGCCGGCGTGATCACCTGGTTCGAGCGGCAGATGACGGGCCCGGCGCCCGCAGGCCAGACACCCGCGGCGAGCTGACCTAGAAAGAAAAAGAGCGGAGCCCGGCTCCGCTCTCCATCCCTACCAGGTCATCGGATTATTTGGTAGTCGTCGGGGTCTTGCCCGAGACGCACGCGGCGAAAGCCTTGTGCTCCGTCTTGTCCTCGGCCTTGTCCGCCTTCTTCGCGGCGGTGTCGCCCTTGGCGGGCGCCTTTTCTTTCTTGTCCTCGGTCGCGTCGGCAGCCTTGCACGCCGCAACGCGGGCCTGGTTCCCGTCCTCGTCCTCGTCGGCCTCCGACTTGGACGACGCGACGTCGCTCACACACTCGCCGTGGACGTCGTTGGCCCCGTGGGCACAGCTGTGCGCCGCTGCGGAGACTGCTTCGCCGTGAGAGTCGGGGTCGCCGGACGCGGTGTCCTGCATCGCCACGGCGCCGGCCGTGCCCAACGCGAGCGCTGCGGCCGCGCCCAGGATGGCAAATCGCAACTTGTGCATAGTCCCTCCTGACTAGGTGAGTAAGACCCCGAACCTCTCGAACTGACAAGCAACAACGCGGAGCCGTCGGCACCTAACCAAACTCGCCGCGGCGAGCGCCGAGCAGGATTCTTACGCCAGCGTCGTTAAGTGAGATAACGGTCCCTTAACCCCGGAGGCAACATGACAGCACTACGTCCCAGAAAAGTTCTAGAAACGTTGAAGCAACTGATTCGCGGATCGCGCCACTCGCGGTCGCTAGAGGTCGGTCCCGGCTGCACGTGCGAGAGCTGCGTGCAAGCCTGGGACCGGCATCACCCGGACCGGC
Organism: Candidatus Dormiibacterota bacterium; assembly: GCA_035280145.1. Taxonomy (GTDB): domain Bacteria; phylum Chloroflexota; class Dormibacteria; order Dormibacterales; family Dormibacteraceae; genus 40CM-4-65-16. The sequence goes on from DATEGL010000129.1 coordinate 9,529, forward strand.
CCGCCCGCCCCGCCAGGCGCGAGACCCGCAGGCTGCGACCAGGCCTGGACTAGTACTAAGAGCCGGTTGACACCGGCACCACCCTGGGCCAAGATTCGCCGCGAGCTAAGAGGTGGTGCGGCCGCTCTGTGCTCGAATCGCGGCCGCCTGGTTCATGGGAGGAAGCCCGCTATGAAGGTCCGGCGGTCAATTCGTGCTCTTTTCGCATCGGCTGCTGCTGTGGTCGCGATGGTGGCCGGCAGCGGCCAGGTCGGTGCCGCAGGCGCAACGATCACGCCCGTCATCACAGGACTGGAGGGGCCGCGAGGAGTCGCCTTCGACGGTCACGGCAACCTGTACGTGGCGGAGACTGGGAAGTTCTTCAACATCGCGCCAGGTCCGTTCGGCGTTTCGCGGACGGGCAAGGTCGACCGTTACCGCCTGACGGAAAGCGGTGCTCACCTTGTCTGGTCGACGAACTTCGACTCGCTCTACGACATGCAGCACGGGCCTCCAGGCGAAGTCCTTGGACCGGAGGGAGTCAGCGTCCTGTGCCCGGGTGAGGACGAGGACGGCGACGATTGCAAGATCCGGATGATCGAGAGCGAGTCGCGGGATGGCGTCAACGCCACCACGCCTGGCCTGAGCATCGGGGACATCGGTCACCTGTTCGCGCTGAACCCGGAGACCGGTCACGCCGTCAGCAAGAGCGACGTCGGTCACCAGGAGTTCGTGTGGGCCGCAGCTCACAAGAACCTGTGGGAAGAGTTTCCAGACTCGAACCCCTACGGGGTGACGATGCTTCGCGACCACACCACCGGAAAGGTGCGCACTTTCGTGGTGGACGCAGGGGCAAACACGGTGAGCGAGGTCATGCGCGACGGCACCAATCGGGTCATCGCATTCATCCCGAATGACCCCGTGCGAGACTCGACTCCGACCTGCGCCGCTGTTGGACCGGACGGCGCCCTGTACGTCGGGACGCTTGACTTCGTAGCCAACCTGTTCGTGTTCGGTCCGGGCCAGTCGCACGTGTACCG
>DATEGL010000130.1:0-3764 GCA_035280145.1 Candidatus Dormiibacterota bacterium
GGACAGGACCACAAGGCGGCCTGCTTCTATCCGCTAGATTGACCCGGTGGTCGGGGGACGCGAGGCGCTGGCGCGCGACCTGGTGCGCGCGTCTTACCTGAAGGGCGATTTCGTACTTCGTTCGGGCAAACGCTCGAACCGCTACTTCGACAAATTCCTTTTCGAGACCGATCCCACGCTGCTCAAGCGTCTCGGCAGCCACCTGGCGGAGCTCGTGCCGGAAGACACGCAGCGGCTCGCGGCGCCTGAGCTTGGCGCGGTGCTGCTGGGAGGTGCGGTGTCGATGGAGCTCGACCTTCCGCTCCTGCTTGTGCGCAAAGAGCCGAAGGGATATGGCACCGGCAAGCAGATCGAGGGGCGTTTCGAGCCGGGCGAACGGATCACGGTGATCGAGGACGTTGTGACGACCGGCGGCGACTCCCTCCGCTCGGTCCAGGTGCTTCGCGATGCGGGCCTCGAGGTGATCCATCTGGTCGTCGTGCTGGATCGGGGGGAGGGCGGCGAGGACAACATCAAGAACGCGTTGATTCCCTATTCGCCGCTGTTTCGGATCACCGACCTCGAGCTTGACTGAGCTGCTGATTCGGGGCGGGACCGTCTGCACGCCAGACGGACCGCGCCACGTTGACGTGGAGGTCACGGACGGAGTCATCACCCGCGTCGAAAGTGGGATTGCCCCCAAGGGCAAGGCAGTCGACGCTGCCGGAATGTACGTGCTGCCAGGCGCAATCGACGTCCACGTCCACAGCCGCGACCCAGGCTTTCCTGACAAGGAAGACTTCGGCACCCTGACGGCGGCGGCCGCGGCGGGTGGGGTCACCGTGGTGGTCGACATGCCGAACACGGTGCCCGCGGTCGACAGCGCCGGCGTGCTGGAGGCAAAGGCGGCGCTTGCGCGCAGCAAGGCGCGTGTCGACTTTGGGCTCTGGGGTCTTGTCAGATCGAGCACGACTCCTGAGCAGCTGGTCGGAATGGCCGACGCGGGCGCAGTGGGGTTCAAGGCGTACCTCGCGTACTCGTTCAGCCTGAGCCGCAAGCAGGTCCTCTACTCGCCCGGAGTGGACGATCCCGACCTCGAGCCGCCGTCGGATTACGGCACGCTTGCGCGCCTGACGCCAGTAATCGCGGCGCTGGGCCTGCCGCTCGCGATCCACGCCGAGGACCCGGCGGTGCTGGCCGCCTTCCGGCGGCCGCTCCTCACCTATGACGATCTGCTCGCGTCACGACCGCCCGAGGCTGAGGCGGTCGCGATCTCCGCCGCGGCTGCGGCAGCCAAGGAATCGGGCGCCCATATTCACATCGCCCACCTTTCCAGTGCGCTCGGCCTGGGAGCGGCGGAAAACGCGATCCACAATGGCGCGCGGATCACCCTCGAAACGTGTCCGCAGTACCTCCACCTGACCGCCGCAGACTTCGGCCGGGTGGGCGTGGCTATGAAGATGCTTCCCCCAATCCGCCAAGAAATCGACCGCGATGCCATCGTCAACGGCCTGCGGCGCGGCGTGATCACCATCGTCAGCACCGACCACGCTCCGCACACGGACGACGAGAAGTCTCGTGGCCTCGAGGACTCACCGGCGGGCAGCCCTGGCGTGCAGACGCTGTACCTGAGCGCCCTCCAGCTCGCCAAAGATCTCGGCGACGTGTGGCTCGCTCCATCGTGGGTCAGCCGGGCCCCGGCCGGCCTGGTCGGGCTGAAAGAGAGCAAGGGGGCCATCGCCCCTGGTTTCGACGCCGACCTCGTGATCGTCGACCCTCAGCGCAAGACGGCCGCGCGCGGCGAGCGCATGCTCTCCCGGCAGCGCCACGGAGCTCTGGAGGGCATGGAGTTCGACTTTGCGATCAAGGATGTCTACCTGCGAGGTGAACCCGTGACGAAGGGGGGCAAGCCCCGCGGTCGCATGGTCAGGCCGGCGCTGGTGGCGACCTGAGTGCCGGCGGCGCGCTAGGCCTTGACTCCCGCGCCTCGAAAGATCGGATTCTGGGCCAGCTCGCGCTCCAGGCTCGTCGCCGGACCGTGTCCTGGGTAGAGAGCCGTCGAAGGCGGAAGCCGGAGAAGCTTGGTGCCGATGCTCATCATCTGGCGGCGCAGATCGGTCTCCGGCGTCTGGCGGCCGATGCCGCCGGCGAGGATCGTGTCGCCAACGAACGCGTGGTTGGCGATGACGAAGCACACGCTGCCCGGCGTGTGACCGGGCGTGTGCATCACCTGGACCTTGAACTCGCCGAACTCGAGCTCGTCGCCGTCGAGCAGGTAGTGGTCAGCCGACCGCAGGAACTGCTTCGCGTCGGCGGAGTGAATCCCGGTAAGGCCTCCCGTGGCGGCCTTGACATCGTCCTTGCCGCCGACGTGGCCGGGGTGGCCATGCGTGGCCAGAATGTGCTTGATCGTGAGCCCGGACGCCTGCTCGACGATCTTCTCGGCTGGCATGCCGGGGTCGACCACCACCGCCTCTTTCGTGGTCGCGTCCGAGACGATGTAGCAATTGACCTCGCGCTCTAGCTTGACCTTGACGATGGCGAGCTTTGCCACCCTTCAGTATTTACAGCAATGGAGCGTGCCGCGGTGGTCGGGTTTGCAATCCTGCTGACGCTGGTCTGTCTCTACTGGACCTACGGCTACATCCGACGCCGCTCCAAGAACCGTTACTGATCGATAACGGCCTGGATCTTCAGGCGCAGGGCGTCCAGCGCATCGAACTTGTCAAGCGGTTGCTTCGGGCGCACCCGATCCGGGTACTTTGCGATCTGCACGGCCTCGAAAAGCAGCTCGATCTCTTCGGGCGTGAAGTTCATCGTCTTGAGAACGACCTTCTCCACCCGGCCCGGCCGGTCGACGGTGTCCTTGATCACGTCATCGGTGCCGGAGACCACCTCGGGGCGGGTGGGGCGGAACAGCTCCTCTGAGCCGACGAGTGACACGCGCTTGAAAGTTGGCATTGCCGTAGTACCCCTAATCCTGAACCCTGTGGTTGTCCATCACCCTCGTCGCCAGCGCCCGATATGCCCTGGCGCCGTCCGACTCGCGCGCATAGGTCAGTATCGATTGACCTGCGAGAGGCGTTTCCGCAAAGCGGATCGAATCCGTCACCCAGAAGTCATAGACCTTGTCGCCGTATTTCTCCCTGACCGCCGCCAGCACCTCCTGCGAGTGCAGTGCGCGGTGCTTGTACAGCGTGGGGAGAATGCCGATCAGCTCGAGGCGTGGGTTGAGCCGGCGCTTGACGCGCTCCATGGTCACGAGCAGCTCCTGCATGCCTTTCAAGGCGAGGAACTCAGCCTGCAGCGGCACCAGGACCTCGTCGGCGGCGACGAGCGCGTTGATCACGATCAGGTCTAGCGAGGGTGGGCAGTCGATGATGATGAAGTCGTAGCGCCTCTGCGCCGGCTCGAGCTTGTCGCGCAGGATGCTCTCGCGGCCGATCTCGTTGATGAGCTGGTTCTCAGCGCCAGCGAGCTCGATGTCAGCCGGGATGTAGTGGACGCCCATCTGGGGCGCTTCCTGAACCACGTCCGTGACCGTGGTGTCTGGATCGACGAGCAGGTTGTAGACCGTCTTCTCCAGCTCGGCCGGCGGCTTCATGTACAGCGTCAGGTGGCCCTGTGCATCGAGATCGATCAGAAGCACGCGCTGGCCTAACTCGGCGAGAGCGGCGCCCAGGTTGACGGCGGTGGTGGTTTTGCCTACCCCGCCCTTCTGCATCGCTACGGCGATCGTTCGGGCCAAAGAGTCGATGCGAGTCTAACTGAATACGGCGCCGCTG
>DATEGL010000131.1:0-2964 GCA_035280145.1 Candidatus Dormiibacterota bacterium
CGCGGTTTCTGGGCCGTGCTCGCCAACTGGGTGATGAAGCGACCGATCGTCGTGCTGGTGCCCACAGTGGCGTTCCTCGCCATCACGGCGACGCCGTTCCTCTCCCTGCGCATGGCCAACGGCGACGTGGACATGCTGCCGTCGAGGCTTGAGGCTCGCCAGGGTTTCGACAGACTGGTCGCCGACTTCCCCGGCCAGGATCAGACGACCTTCCAGATCGTGGTGAACTACCCCGACGGCCAGCCCCTGACCCGCGACAGGATCGCGGCTCAGTACGCGCTCGACCGTCGCATCGCAGCAATCCCTGGAATCCTGCACACGACCTCGATTTACGACCTCGACCCCAAGTACGGCCTCTCTGACTACGAACAGCTGTACACAGGCGATCCAGGCAACATCCCTGCTCAGGCTCGTTCGTTGATGGCCGGCTATGTCGGCAAACACGTCGTCCTGATAAACGCCACCAGCAACTACACGGCGAGCTCGGACGCGGCGCGCAATATCGTCAAGGCGATCCGCGCGGACCAGGGCGTCGATGAGGGCGGCAAGGTCCTGGTCGGCGGCCAGACCGCGGTTGACATCGACGTGATCAAGTTCATCGTCGACCGCACGCCGCTTGCGGTCGGAATCGTCGTCCTGATCACCTACCTCCTGCTGTTCTTGCAGACCGGCTCGGTGGTGCTGCCGCTGAAGGCGGTGCTGTTGAACTTCCTCTCGATCGGCGCGTCGTTCGGGGCGCTGGTGTTCATCTTCCAGCAGGGGCATTTCGCCAGTCTGCTCGGCAACTTCACCCCGCAATCGCTCGACCCGAGCATCCCGGTGATCCTGTTCTCGATCGTCTTTGGTCTCTCGATGGACTATGAGGTGCTGCTCGTCAGCCGCATCCACGAGGAATACGTGCGCACCGGCAACAACACGTTCGCCGTGGCGAGCGGGCTGGAGCGGACCGGCCGGCTGATCACCGGCGCGGCAGCGGTCATGTTCGCGGTCTTCATGTCCTTCGGTCTCGCCGAGGTCGTGATCATCAAGGCCATCGGCATCGGGCTCGCGATCGCCGTCGCGATCGACGCGACGATCGTTCGGTCGCTCGTCGTTCCCGCCGTCATGCGCCTGCTCGGCGACGTCAACTGGTGGGCGCCGCGGCCTCTCCGTTGGCTGCACAGCAAGGCGGGTCTGAGCGACCTCGGTGTTCACGAGGAACAGCCGGTTCGACGCATCGAGCCCCCCGAGCCGCAAGCCCCGGCGCCAGAGGCGGAGCCCGAGGTGGCGGCGGTCTGAACCATCCAGCGGGGCGGGGTCACGCGGCCGCGCCCTGCATCTGCCAGACGACCTCTTAACGCGCCGGATGGATCGGGAAGCGATTCGCCTTCAAAATAGACACGTGCCCACCCAAGCGTCCGATGACGCCTTCGCGGAGGTCAAGGCGAAGGTCGACCTGGTCAAGGTCGTGTCCGACTACGTCCGCCTGACCAAACGCAACAAGGACTACTGGGGCCTGTGTCCATTCCACCAGGAGGACAGCCCGAGCTTCCATGTGAACCCGCAGCGGCAGTCGTGGTACTGCTTCGGCTGCGAGCGGAAGGGCGACGTCTTCACTTTCGTCGAGCTCATCGAGAAAACCGACAAGCGCGGCGCGCTGCAGATGCTCGCCGAGCGCGCAGGCGTCGAGCTAAGGAAGCTCAGCCCGGAGCAGAAGGAGCGGGCCGACGTCCGCAAACGGATTCTCAGTCTCCTCAAGCTGGCGGCGCAGTACTACGAGTACGTCCTCTGGAAGATGCCGGCCGGCGAACCGGGACGCAGGCTCCTCGAGTCGCGACGAGTCGGGGAGGAGACGGCGCGTCGTTTCCAGCTCGGCTACGCCCCTGCCGGGCGGGGTTTTGCCGAGTACCTGCGCGCCAAGAGTCGCTCCCTGACGGACGCCCAGGAAGCCGGCCTGATGCGCCGTGACGGGACGGATTTCTTTGCCGAACGCCTTGTCATCCCGATTCGCGACGAGCGCGGCCAGACCCTCGCCTTCACCGCACGCACAGTCCGCCAGGACGAGCCACGGAAGTACATCAACTCGCCCGAGACGCCCGCCTACATAAAAGGAAGAGTGATCTTCGGCCTGGACCTGGCCCGCGATGAGATCGCGCGCCGCGGCCAGGCGGCCCTGATGGAGGGGCAGTTCGACGTCATCACCGCCGACCAGTTCGGAGTCGCCAACGCGGTCGCCAGCTCGGGCACCGCCCTGACCGAAGACCAGGTCAGGCTGCTGAAGCGCTTCACCGACGAGCTGCTTCTGGTGTTCGACTCGGACCGCGCGGGTCGCGCCGCGATGCGCAAGGCCGCCGTTCTTGCCGCAGCGTCCGGAATGCGCACGAGGGTTGTCACACTTCCCGACGCCAAGGATCCGGACGAGTTCTTGCGCGCCGCGGGGCCCGATGCAGCGCAGCGCTGGGAGGAGCTGGTGGCCCAGGCTCCGTCGGGTTTCGAGGCGGGAATGGCAGACGACTCCGCCGGCCTCAACCCGACCAACCCCAACCAGGTCGAGCTCGTCGCCGGCCGGTTGCGGGACTGGATCCGTCAGTTTCCCGAAAGCCTGCGCGACAGCTACGCCGAGGCTGCCGAGCGTCACACCGGAATTTCGCGCCATCTGCTGGTGCGGGACCCGGAGCCGGCTGCACTACCCCCGCGCCCGGCCAACGGCGCGAAGCTGCCCCGTGGGGTCACGAGACAGACGGCCGGCCGGTACCTGCTTCAACTGTTGGCGGTTCGGCCGGTCGCGTTCGAGCTTGTGCGGGTGAAGCTGACTCCCCACGAGCTGGAGCAAGACGATCGAGCCATTTACGTCCGTATGCTGGAGAGCTACGAGCGCGGAGGCCCCTCCGGGCTCGAGGCCGAACTGGCCGGATATCCCCCGGAGGAGCAAGACCTGATCAGAAGAGCCTGGGCGGCGCCGCCGCCGAATGTTGACGACGAGGT
>DATEGL010000132.1:0-4133 GCA_035280145.1 Candidatus Dormiibacterota bacterium
GCCGGTTCGAATCCGGTCGGGACCGCCATTGAGCTCCCAAGGCGGCGCTCGGAGAGGTGGCCGAGTGGTTGAAGGCGGCGGTCTCGAAAACCGTTATGGGTCACTGGCCCATCGAGAGTTCGAATCTCTCCCTCTCCGCCACGCCCAGGGGTGGATTCTTACTCGCTCTTTGAGGATGCCGAGCGAGCCGAGACCGGCGAGGGAGCAGAGTTCAAGAAGCTGCTGGCGGACGCGATAGGGTCTGCCACCGCACAAACCGCCGATGCCGGCGCCTCCAAGGAGGTCGTCGCTCCCGCTCTCCCGGTTGGCGAGCAACCAGACTCCGACTAATGCGGTACGCCTAGGAAAGTTTGAAAAGGGTTCACGTGCCATGGTTCTCGTGTGGCCGCCGTCAGGCTCCACGCCATTCTGAGAGACTGCTCCGCCGGGATGAGGAGCCATGCGACGTAGCCGCGCTCCTGTCGTCATTCCAACCGTCAAGGGCCTCATTTGCGGAGCGGTGGGCGGCGCTGCGCTGGCATATGCGTTTACTGCGAAGGGCCCTGAGGCGGGCTTCATCCCTCTCGCATTTTTCTTTCTCTCGATTCCTTGCCTGATAGCTGCGATCACGTACTTCCTCGCTGCATTCCTATTGGCCCGAGCCGGGTTAGTCTGGCGATCCCTCGGTGCACTCCTGGATGCCGCGCCAAGCCTGGTTATTTCGTGGGCATTGATCGAGGAGGGCACGGTTCTGAACGGGATGGACTCGCCACTTTCATTAGTTTTGTTTGCTATAGCCGCGACATGGGTTGTGGCTTTGCTTCCTGTATTTGTGGGAGCGTTTCGACGAACAGGCATCGGGGTTGAACGTTCCGATTCGCCTACGGGATCAGCAAGTCTGAACGGAGACGAATCTCTCCCTCTCCGCCATGTCTGAGCGCTTCCGGGGCAAGGTCCGCTACTTCCGACCCGAAAAGGCCTCTGGCCTGGCCGTGATCGACATCCCTGGTTCGGTGGCCAGCGCTCTGGGCGGCCTGAAGCAGATGAAGGTCAAGGGCAAGATCAAGGGCGCGGCGTTCGAGTCGAACACCATGCCGGCTGGTGGCGGCGTGCTTGCCTTGAGCGTGAGTAAGAAGATGCTCGATGCCGCGGGATTGAAGGTCGGTGATGCCGCCGAGGTTCAGATCGAACTTCGTCCCTGAGCCAACACCGAAGAGCGTGGAATGGGATTGCGGCCGAGCTTGAGCGCGGGCCACTCGGTGCTGATCCTCAGGTCGCCGCCCCTTCGATGATCGCCTGATTCAAGACGGCTCCGAACAAGATCGCCTGCGCGATGAAGTAGACCCACGCCGCCAGCGCGAACACCTCGGCGAAGAACCGCGTGTCCGAGCCCAGCTGAAAACTGAGCTGCGTCGTGAAGGTGAGCCCATAGCCGAACAGTACGATCGCGAGCGCCGCGACAGCGGCCCCGGGCGCCAGCTGCGAGCGACTGAGCATCTTGCCTGGCGCCAGCCGGTACATGAAAAGGATGAGAGCCGCCAGCGCCAGCCAGACGCCGACCAATCCGACCAGGCGTGGCAGCTTGAGGAGGTGGATCGCGTACTCGACGAGGATCGCAATCAAGGTCGCAACGATCAGTGCGACCGGGAACCACAGTCCGCGCAGGCGCTGCGCCCAGAAGCTGCGATTGCGAAACCCGTAAATCTGGTTCAGGGCAAATCCCGTTGTTGAAAACAGCCCCGTGCTGAACCACGCAAGCCCGATGAGGGACAGGACGATGATGGTGCCCGCGTGCTGGCTCGCGCCGAGCAGCGCCTCTCGGACCTGGCTCTGCACGTCGGGCGGGAACACTTCGGCGAGCAGCTGGCGGAATGCGGCAAATCGCTTTGGACTCTGGGATACGAGGCCGTCGAGAGACACGACACCAAGGGCGAGCGGGATCAGCGATACGAACAGGCTGTAGGCGAGCATCCCCCCGTACTGCGACGCGCCGCACTCCAGATACCGCACCACGAAGCGCTTCGCATGCCGCATGTCACGGCGATCCTATTACGGTGTTCCCATGCACGAGACGGTGCAGGACATCTCCTGGCTGCGGGAGCTCCTCGACCGCAGCTACGAGCGGGCGGGCGACCACCTAAAGAGCATCACCACCCCCGCGCGGCGGATTCCTGCGGCTGAGGTCGTTGAGTTGCTCCCGGGCGTCCAGATCATCAACCTGGCGACTGTGACGGCCGACGGCCGGCCGATGGTGGCGCCTGTCGACGGCCTGTTCTATCGCTCGCATTTTTATTTCTCATCGGCGAAGAATTCGGTTCGCTACCGACATCTGATCGCACGGCCGCGAGTCAGCGCCACCCACACACGCGGCGAGGAGATCTCGATTGTCGTCCACGGCACCGCCCGGCTGTTCGCGCTCGACGATGCTGAGGAGGCGAGCTTCAAGGACTACTGCTTTGAGGTGTACGTGCCGCTCTATGGCGACACGTGGACGAAATTCGCTTTGCAGCCGGACATCTTCTTCGCCCGCATCGACCCGGAGCTGATGTTCACCCTGAGGGTCGACGAGCCGACGCTCTAACTCAGTTGGCGATCGCGAGCCAGCCGGGCGCGGGGCGGATCAGCCGACCGTCGCCGACCAGCTCCTCAACTGTCCCCGGGGGGATCGGCCAGCTGAACCAGCATTTCAGGTCCTTCTCCGGAGCAAGCACAGCGGCCCGCATCGCCGCCACGATTAGCGGGCCGAAAGGACCCTTGACTGCCGGCGACTTTTTCACGGCCTGATCCCACCGGCGGAGCGGCGCGAAATACCAGGTCTGCGCGTCCTCGAAGACAAGGCCGCGGCCGATCACCGCGCCCACGCGCTCGAGCCGGTCGCGCACCTGTTTCACGCGCTTGCGATCCCATCCGAGCTCGAGCTCAAGGTCGTCGAGGGTCGACTCGCCATGTTCACCGAGGTGATCGAGGAACCGTGCCTCGTCGCCCGTCGCTTCAGCGATCGACTTCCTGACCAGTGGATCGAAGACGCGCGCGACCTGCATCGTCATGTAAAGGGACTTGCCTCGGTGGAGCTTGGTTAGCAGGACGCCAGGCCGCGCCGTGATCTGGAACGACCAGATCCACTTCGTGCGCGGCCACAGGTCGAAGCCTCGGCCGCCGGCACGGCCTGGTGCCTCGTGACAGGCACCAAAAAGACTTGGCAGCGCTGAATCTGGCATGCGAGTGAGCAAGCCGCGCTCGGCCAGGAACTCGCCGGATTCGTCAAGTGACTTGAGGGCGCGGGTTCGCATCAGTCGGCACTCGTGTGCGCGGCGCTTCTCCAGAGCGGCCAGGCTCGACACGCGTCAAAGCTAGCGGCGCCGGCCTGGCTCCGGCTGCTTCTTGTAATCGGTCAGCCCCACGCCGTTGCCCCACGGATCGGTAACCTCGACCACCCAACCGGTCTGCACCTCGCGCGACGCGACTGAGACGTCCGAGTGCCGGCCGAGGGACATAATTCCGGGAGGAGTAGGTATGGCGCGGGTGCTGTGGCACGTCACCTGTTCGCTCGACGGTTTCATCGCCGGGCCGGGCGACCGCATGGATTGGATGCTCGGCTTCGGCGAGGAGAACGACGAGGTCAACGAGCTGCTGCCCCGGATCGGCGCTGTCCTTGCCGGTCATCGCACCTACAACGTCGGCGGCAGCGAGACGCACTCCGAGTTTCAGCGCCCCTACGGTGGCGCGTTCACCGGCCCGATATTCGTGCTCGCCCACAACCCCCCTCACGATCCGTCGGTCACGTTTCTGTCCGGCGACATCGCGCGAGCCGTGGAGGCCGCATCGAAGTCAGCCGGCGACAAGTACGTCGTCATCCTGGGCGCCGACGTCGCGCGCCAGTGCATCGAGGCCGGTCTCATCGAGGAGGCGCTCATCCACGTCGTGCCCATCCTTCTAGGCGACGGAGTGCGACTATTCAGCAGCAGAAGGGCAGACGAAGTCCACCTCGAGCTCTCGAACGTGTCGCGCGCGAGTCAGGTCGTGAACCTGCGGTTCTGGTTCGTGGGTTGACGCCGTTTGAGGCGGCGGCCAACCAGAAGCAAGTCACGCTGACAACGATCGGGCGCAAGTCCGGCAAGCCGCGGCGGGTGACGATCTGGATCGCCACCGACGGC
>DATEGL010000133.1:0-14714 GCA_035280145.1 Candidatus Dormiibacterota bacterium
GATCGACCGCCCACCGGCTTCGTATTGCGCTACGACCACCCCGCCGGCGCCGGCAGCCGCGCGCCTCAGCTTCCAACCCAGCGCGGCTGCGATCCAGCCCGTGACCACGGCGGCGCCGATCCGGTTGCCCCTCCCTTCGCCCGCGTAGTCGATGCCCACCTCCGAGATCCCGCTCAAGAATGGATGGCGGTCGGCCGGCGCGAAAAACTGGGCGATGCTTTCTCGCCACGGCCGCAGCCGCGACCACTGCAGGTCGGCCAGGCCGAGGCGGTGATGGGCGACCTTCAACAGCCTGGAGAGACCGACGAACGAGCGGTGTGGCTCCGCGAACTGGGCTGAGTCCACAACCAGTCCGTCGCCAACCCTCAGCGCGTCCAACAGCTCTTTCCTGCGGAACGGCGGCGTCCCCAACCACCACAGGTAGGTCGGCACGCCGCTCACCAGAAGTGGATCAACCAGCGCATCAAGGTGATCCGCTGCCTTGCCGCGAACGTGCAGGGTGATGATCTCGCACTCGACCGCGGAGTACATCTCGGGCCGGCGCACCTCGATGGTGATCCACGCGTCGAGATGGTGCCCGCGCAGCGGAGCCTCTTCGCGGATGACGATCGTCTGGGAGGGATGCTGCGAGGCGATCTCGAGCGCGGTCTTCTGGGCGAGCCTCTCGTCTTCGTCGTTGGCCGCGACGGCGACCAGCGTCATCACGCAGTTGCGCGGCAGCGCATGCTCTTGGTCGCCCGCCTCGGCGCGCGCAAATTGTCCGCGGATCTCGCCCAGTGCATTCAGAACGTCACCGACGGTCACGTCTTCGCCATGCCAGACCGGCGCCGCGGGTGGGTTCTGGACTGTGCTCACGGCCGGTGCCACTCCCGGCCATCGGCCTGCAGCAGCTGCGCGGCTGCGTCGGAACCCCACGTGCCGGCCGCGTAAAAGCCGAGCGGCGGCCGCCCATTTCGCCAGGCGTCTTCGATGGGATCGACCAGCTTCCACGCCGCTTCGACCTCGTCGGACCGCGTGAACAGAGTCGGGTCGCCGATCATGCAGTCGAGCAGCAGCCGCTCGTACGCTTCCGGCGCCTCGACCAGGAATGAGGTCATGTACTGGAAGTCCATCGTGACGCTGCGAATGCGCAGGCCGGCGCTCGGCACCTTGGCCCCGAACTTCAGTGAGATGCCTTCTTCGGGCTGGATCCGCAGCGTGATCGCGTTGGGGTCGACCTCTTTCATGGCCTCGCGACCGAACGTGAGGTGCGGTGGGCGCTTGAACTGGATGCGGATCTCGGTCACCCGCTTCGGCATGCGTTTGCCCGCCCGGATGTAGAACGGCACGCCCGCCCAGCGCCAGTTGTCGACGTAGAGGCGCATCGCTGCAAAGGTCTCGGTCTGAGAGTCAGCCGCTACATTGGGCTCTTCTCGGTAGGCGCCGACCTGCTCGCCGAGCACCCATCCCTTCGAGTACTGGGCGCGAACGGTCGACTGCTCGATGTCTTCGCCGATCAGCGGTCGGATGGAGCGCAGCACCTTCACCTTCTCGTCGCGCACGGCGTTGGCCTCGAAGGCGAGCGGAGGCTCCATTGCCGTGAGCGTGATCAGCTGCAGGCCGTGGTTCTGGATGATGTCCCGAAGTGCTCCGGCGTGGTCGTAGTAGAGACCGCGGTTCTCGATCCCGATCTCCTCGGCGACGGTGATCTGCACGGAGTCGATCAGGTTGCTGTTCCACACCGGCTCGAAGATCGAATTGGCGAAGCGGAACGCCATGATGTTCTGGACGGTCTCCTTGCCCAGGTAGTGGTCGATGCGGTAGACAGAGTCCTCGGCGAACACCTTCTGCAGAGTCGCGGTCAACTGCATCGCAGAGGCGAGGTCGGTGCCGAAAGGCTTCTCGACCACGATTCGGTGAAAGCCGGCGCCTGTGTTGAGGGCGGACGCCTGTAGCTGCTGCGCGATCGTCTGGTAGGTGGGCGGCGGCGTCGCGCAGTAGAAGATCCGGTTGCCGGGGATATGTCGGGTGTTGTCCAGCTCTTGCAGGCGCCGGCCCAGCGCCCGGAAGTCTTCAAGCTTGCCGAAGTCGACCTTCACGTAAGACACGCTCGACAGAAACGCATCGAGGACGCTGTCCTCTATAGGTTGGGTGCGTGAGAACTCGCGGATCTTGTCCGCCGCGCGTTTGCGAAAAGCGTCATCGCTGAGCTCGTCGATCGCCGCTCCAACGACCGCGAACCCTGCAGGCAGCGAGCGCTGCTTGGCCAGGTTGTACAGCGCGGGCAGCAGCTTGCGTCCGCTCAGATCACCCGTGGCCCCGAAGATGACCATGACCGCCGGGTCGGCGATTCGATAGTCATGGAGTCCCTCGGCCAGGGGGTTGGGGGCCTCCTCGACCTTCACTTGGGCGGCGGGGTTTCCTTGACCACTGCGTGTCCGCCGAACTGTGCCCGCATCATCGCCAGCATGCGATCACCGAAGGTGTTTTCCATCCGGCTGCGGAAGCGCGCAAAGAGCGACTCCGTGATCACCGGCGCAGGCACCGACTCTTCGATCGCAGCCTCAACGGTCCAGCGTCCTTCTCCGGTGTCCTCGACATAACCCTTGATCGTCGACAGGTCAGGGTCTTGCATCAAGCCGCGCGCGGTCAGGTCGAGCAGCCACGAGCGAATGACGCTGCCGGTTCGCCACGCCTCGGCGATCGCAAGCATGTCCATGTCCGGGAAGGCCTTCGAGCTCTTCATGATCTGAAAGCCCTCTGCGTACGCCTGCATCAGCCCGTACTCGATTCCGTTGTGGACCATCTTCACGAAATGGCCCGAGCCCTCCGGACCTGTGTGGACGAGGCCGCCGTCATCGGGAGCCAGGTCTTTCAGCAGGGGAAGCAAGAAGTCGAAGATCTCCGTCTCGGCGCCGACCATCAGGCAGTAGCCAAGGTCGTGACCCCAGATCCCGCCAGACGTGCCGGCGTCGACGTAATGCATGCCCTTGGCCTTGACGCGCGCCGCGTCGTCGAGTGCGATCTTCCAGTTGGTGTTGCCGCCGTCGACGATGATGTCGCCGGGGTCGCCCAGCTCGATCAGCTGATCGATTGCCTCGGTGGTAGGGCCCCCAGCCGGGACCATGATCCACATCGGACGGGGCTTGTTCTCGAAGCTGCCGACGAAGTCCTTCCACGCACTGGCGCCGACAAGGCCCTGACCCGTGTACGACTGGACCGTGGCAGCGTTGAGGTCGAAGCCGATGACGCGGTGCCCACGCTGGCTCAAGCGAAGGGCCATGTTGCCGCCCATGCGGCCGAGGCCGATGAATCCGATCTCCATCGCTACTTGACCGCCGACTTTACCGCGGCCGCCAGCGCCCGCCAGCCTGCTGCCGGCTCGCGGCCCAGTGTCACTCGCAGCACCGGAAGGCGTCTCGACGTCAGCGACTGCAGGTCACCGATGGCCTGAGCCTGCTTCAGCACGGAAAAGCTGTAAGGCTGACCAGGAATCGCCACGTCCTTCGTGTCGTCCTGGACGATCTGGAGGAACAGGCCGGTTCGCGGCCCGCCCTTGTGCAGCTGGCCGGTCGAATGCAGGAAGCGCGGTCCGTAGCCGGCGGTGGTCGCAATCCCGGTCTTGTCGCGAACCGCGGTGCGGATCGCCGCGATGGCTGCCTCGGAGCCCGGCGTTCGCGTCGTGTAGGCCATGATCGCGAAGTACGCTCCTTTCTTCGCTTTGTTGATCAGCGAGACCAGGCCGGTTCTGGCTTTCGCGGCGGGCACCGACTCGGCCGCCGGCAATTTGCCGCGCCTCTTGAACGACGCCAGCACCCTCTTCGTGTTGTCCTTCGACTCCTGCACGTTGGGCTGGTCGAATGCGTCAATACCCAGGATCGACCCCGCGACCGCGGTCGCAACCTCCCACCGGAAGAACTCGCCACCCAGGTCGTACTTGTCACGCAACGTCAACGTGACGACCGGGTGGCCACCCTTCTCGAGCGCCTGCACCGCGCGGTTTGGCGCGTCGGCGTCCATGCGGATGTAGACAAAGAGCCTGTCGTTCCCGTACACGTTTGGCTTGGCCACAGGCTCGCCTTCGATCGGCACGATGCCCTTGCCTTCTTTGCCGGTCGACTCGGCGATCAGCTGCTCGACCCAGTACCCGAAGGTGGACACCTTCGGCGACATGATCAGGGTCAGCTTGTTGCGGCCCTGTGTCGCCAGCTTGCCCATCACGCCGCCGAGCCACACGCCCGGGTTGCCCTCGACCGGCACAGAGTCGGCGCAGGAGTGTTCCATCTCGATCGCCCGGTCTAGCAATCCGTCGACATTCACGCCCATGAGGGCGCCCGGCACCATTCCGAAATAGGAAAGGGCGGAGTACCGGCCACCTATGTCCGGAGGGTTCGTAAATATCCAGCGGAACCCGTGGTCCTTCGCGAGCTTCTCCAGCGATGTCCCGGGATCGGTGATGGCGGCGAACTGTCTCCCTTTCCCCTTCGTCTGGTCCCAGAAGTACGCGAAATGCGACAGCGTCTCAGTCGTCTCGCCCGACTTCGAAGCGACGACGAACAGCGAGTCCGCGATCTTGATCCTGGAGCGGACGCCAAGGATCGTTGCGGGGTCGGTCGTGTCGAGCACGTGCAACTTCGGGTGCCCCTTGATCGCGCCGAATGTGTTGCGGAGGACGTCAGGGCACAGGCTCGAGCCCCCCATCCCGAGGAGCACGACGTCGGAATACGCGCTTGCTTCCTCGCTCAGCCCCTGGAGATCTTCCGCCTTCTCCAGGATCTTGTCGGCTACGTCGAGCCAGCCAAGCCGGTCGCGGATCTCCTGTCGCTTGGCGCCATCGGCGCTCCAGAGGGTCGAATCCTTCGCCCACAGCCGGCGCGGCGTGTCGTCCTTCTGCAGACGGGCGAGCTGCGCATCGACCGAGGGCTGCAGCTTGCCCAGGCTGTACCACTGGCGCGGACCTTTGCCCGCCCGGATGTCCTTCGACGCCCTGGTCAGAGTTGCCAGCAGGCTCTCGAACGACTTGATGAATGCGTCCACGCCTTCGACCTCGAGCTCATACGTCACCTTGTCCAGGTCGACGCCGGCTTCGGCCAGCCGCTTCAACTGGCGCTTCGCGAGATCGACGTGCTCGTCCAGGCTGCGCTGCACCTCGCCGTGCTCGCGAAAGGCGGCCAGCGTGGCGGGCGGGATCGTGTCCACAGTGTCGGGGCCGATTAGCTCCTCGACGTAGTAGGTGTCGGGATAGCGGGGGTCCTTGGTCGAAGTGCTCGCCCACAACGGACGCTGGGTGCGCGCGCCCGCCTTCCTCAACTTCTCCCAGCGCTTGCCCTCGAACAGCTCCTTGAACCGCTCGTACGCGATCTTCGAGTTGGCGATCGCGGCCTTGCCATACAGCCCCTCGAGCGATCGCTTCTCGCGCGGATCCTCCGAAGCGTTGATCTTCTCGGCGAGCAGCTTGTCGACCTTGGTGTCGACACGGCTGACGAAAAAGCTGGCCACGCTTGCGACCTTGCTGACATCGCCGCCTTTCTGCTGGAGCTTCTCGAGCCCAGACATGAACGCGTCGACGACCTCGATGTATCGCTCGACCGAGAAGATGAGCGTGATGTTGATGTTGTTGCCTTTCGAGATCTGGTCTTCGATCGCTGGCAATCCCTCTTTCGTGGCTGGGATCTTGACCATCACATTTGGCCGGCGGCAGCGATCGTGCAGGTATTCGGCGAATTTGATCGTCTTCGCCGTGCTGTTGGCGATCGTCGGACCGACCTCGATGCTGACGAACCCGTCCTTGCCTTTTGTTTTCTCGTAGACAGGACGAAAGACGTCGGCAGCCGCCTGGACGTCCTCGACCATCAGGTCCCACAGCATGTCTTCGGGCTTCTTGCCCGCCCGCACGAGCTGAACGAGGGCTTCGTTGTAGTCGGTCGAGCCGCTGACCGCTTTGTCGAAGATGGTCGGATTCGAGGTGACGCCGGTCAGTCCCTCGTCGCGAAGTCGAGCCAACTCGCCTGATGTGATCAGCTGGCGGCGGATGTTGTCGAGCCACAGCGATTGTCCGATGTCGCGCAGCTCTTTGATCGCTGTCGGTTTGCGGACGGCGGTTGCTGTAGCCATCACTTCGACGCCACCAGCTTCGTCGCCGCGGCGACGATGTGCCGAGCAGAGATCCCGGCCGCGTTCATCAGCTCCTCAGGCTTGCCCGATTCGGGCAGGGCTTTGACCGCTAGGTGTGCGAGCCGGACCGGTGGGTCGTCGGCCAGGGCCTCAAGCACGGCCGCGCCCAGCCCGCCCTGCGGATAGTGGTCCTCCACGACCACCAGGCGGCCTTTGGTGACGCGCGCCGCCTCACGTAGGGTCTTCACGTCGACCGGCTTGACCGAATAGAGGTCGATGACCCTGACCGGGATCTTCTTTGCCGCGAGGGCGTCAGCCGCTGCCAGGCAGTTGTGGAGGGTGACGCCGGCGCCGATCAGGGCGACTTTGTCTTTCGGGCTCTGGCGCACAACCTTGCTGCCGCCGACCTTGAACGACTCACTCGGGCCATAGATCGTCGGGTAGGCACCACGCGTCGTGCGCATGAAAACGATGCCAGGCGTGTCGGCCATGATCCGCGTGAGCTTCGCGGCCTGGTTGGGGTCGCATGGGTACAGCACCGTCGAGCTGTGGATCGCGCGCATGGCGGCGAGGTCCTCGAGCGCCATCTGGGACGGCCCGTCCTGCCCGATCTCCACGCCGGCGTGTGAGCCGACGAGCCGGATGTTGGCCTGGGAGATGCCGGCCATCCGGATGAAGTCGTACGCGCGGCTGAAAAAGGCCGCGAATGTAGACGCGAAGGGTATGTAGCCGCGAACGCTCATGCCCACGGCCGTCGCCACGAGCTGCTGCTCCGCGATCCAGATCTCGAAGTAGCGTTCGGGGTGGGCTTTGGCGAACTCGTCGGCATGCGTCGAGTTGGAGACCTCGCCATCCATGGCGACGACCTCGGGGATCGCTGCCAGCGCGAGCAGGGCGTCGCCGTATGCCTTGCGGGTCGCGACCCTGTCTTCCTTCTTGTAGGTGGGC
The DNA here is from genome assembly GCA_035280145.1 of Candidatus Dormiibacterota bacterium. Lineage (GTDB taxonomy): Bacteria > Chloroflexota > Dormibacteria > Dormibacterales > Dormibacteraceae > 40CM-4-65-16. The sequence goes on from DATEGL010000133.1 coordinate 7,042, forward strand.
AGGACCAGTTCAACTGGAGTCGGGCGCTTGAGCGCCGGGGAGCGCTCGGGCTTCTGCGTCTTCACCTTGAGGTTCCGGATTCCGCCAAGCTCCTTGATCGCCCGCTCCGCCATGTCCGGCGGGAGCGCGCGGCCGTGCCAGCCGTCCTTGTTCTCGATCTCGGAGAAGCCCTTGCCCTTGATCGTCCTGGCGATGATCACCGTCGGCTTGCCAGTGTTCGACAGGGCTTCGCCGAACGCGCGGTCGATCTGCGTCATGTCGTGACCGTCGATGACGATCGGGTAGCAGCCGAACGCCTCGACCCGCCGCCTGTAGGCGTCGAGGTTCCAGCCAAACTCGGTCTCTCCGCGCTGGCCGAGGCGGTTGATGTCCCAGATCGCGGTCAGGTTCGAGAGCTGGTAATGACCGGCCTTGTCCACCGCCTCCCAGATCGAGCCCTCCGCCAGCTCGGAGTCGCCGCACAGGACCCAGACGTGGAATGGCAGCTTGTCGAGGTATTGGCCGGCGAGGGCGACGCCGACCCCGATGGGCAGCCCCTGGCCGAGCGATCCGGTTGCCACGTCGACCCAGGGGATGACCGGCGTGGGATGTCCCTGAAGGCGCGATCCAAACTTGCGAAAGGTCATCAGCTCCTGGTCGGTGATCGCGCCCGCGGCCTTGAACATCGCGTAGCAGAGCGGCGACGCGTGGCCCTTGGAGTAGATCATGTGGTCGTTGTTCGGGTCCTTCGGTCTGCTCCAGTCGTACTGCAGGTAGCGGGCGATCAGGACCGCGATGAGGTCGGCGGCTGACATCGAAGATGTCGGATGGCCTGAGCCTGCCGCCGTGCTGCAGCGGATGGAGTCAACCCGCAGCTGCTGGCCGAGTTGACGAGCAAATTCGAGGTCGGTGGTCGCAATCGTCTCGGTGACGGCCATGTCACTCCTTGCGAAAGCGCCGCGCAAGGCGGCAGTGGGGCTGTTTAGGGCTAAGTTTAAGTTGACCGATTCGAGCGTCGGTGGAAGCCTTCCGCCGGCTTAGCCTGCGAGGCGCTCGACCTCGGTCACCATCCCGTCCAGGATGTTCAGCCCGGCGTCCCAGAACTCCGGGTTGGTGATGTCCATTCCGATGCCTTTGACGAGCTCGTCCGGCCGAGTCGAGCCGCCCGCGGCGAGGAAGTCCAGATAGTCACCGACGAAGCTCTGGCCTCGCTCGAGGAAGCGGTGGTACACAGCCAGCGCCAGCAGATTGCCGAACGCGTATGCGTAGACGTAGCCGGGCGTGTGCAGGAAGTGCCCCACGTAGCTCCACCACATCTTGTGCTCGTCGGTAAGGGTCAGCGCGTCGCCGAACGTCGCCTGCAGCTTCTCCTGAAAGATGTCGCCGAGCTGCTCGACCGAGAGCTCGCCTTCGCTCCTTCGCAGCGTGTGCAACGCGTCCTCGTAGCGGTTGAAGGCGACCTGGCGGAAGACGGTCGAGAAGATGTCTTCGCATTGGCTGCACAGCATCGCGAGCCGGACTTTCGGGTCCTTCTCCTCGGCCATGATGCGGTCGAAGGTCAGCTCCTCGCCGAACACTGACGCGGTCTCGGCAAGCGTGAGCGGCGGGTGATAGTCGAAGACGTTCTGTTTCGCGGCAAGCCGGTCGTGCAGCCCATGGCCGAGCTCGTGGGCCAGCGTCAGGGCGTCGCGCAGCTTGCCCGTGAAGTTCATCAGCACGTACGGGTGGTGCTGCGGCGTCACCGGCATGCAGTACGCGCCGCCGGCCTTGCCCACCACAACTGGAGCATCGATCCAGTTCTTCGTGAAAAAGTCGTCGATCAGGGCGCCTGCCCGCTCAGAGAACCGGTAGTACGAGCCGAGCACAAGCTCCCTTGCGTCATCCCACGTCAGCTCGCGGGTCGTCTGGCTCACCGGCGCGTAGCGATCCCACTCGTGCAAGTCGCCGACGTTGAGCAGCTTGCGCTTCACGCGGTAGTAGCGAACACAGACGTCGTATCGGCTCGTGACGGCGTCGACCAGCGCTTGCACCGCCTCGTCCGAGGTCTCGTTGGCCAGGTTGCGTGAGCTTATCCACGTCGGGAAATGACGCAACCGGTCGTCGATTGCCTTCTCCTGCAGGATGACGTTGAAGATGTAGCCACGAGTTCGGAGGTCGCCCTGCAGCGCCTTCGTCACCGCGCCGCTCGCCTTGCGCCGGATGTCACGATCCGGCTCGCGCAACAGGTTCAGCGCCTGGTCAAGCGCCAGCTCACGGCCGTCGATGTCGACCTGGATGCGGGCGCAGAGCTCCTCGAACAGGCGCACCCACGATGCGTTGCCGACAGGGCTGAAGTCCGTGAGGACGCGCTCCTCCGGCTCGGACAATTGATGGGGGCGGAATTTTCGCGCCTCTTCGACTGTGTGCCGGTATTCGGCCGATTCGGGGTTTGCAAAGAGCTCGGCCGCATGCTCGTCCGTGATCTGCGCGAGCTCGAGCGAGAAGAACACCATGTGGCTACCTCGCTCGGCGCTCGCCTCGCGCACGCGAGCCAGCAATCGCCCGGCGGCGTGGTCTTGCGTGTTCTGGCTGTGCAGCATGTACGCGTAGACCTCGGGCAAGGAGGCGGACTCTTCGTAGGCGGCGAGCTCGCGCATCATTGCCGCGAAGGGCGTCGGCGCGAGGGTTGCAACCTTGCCTCTGTAGCCGGCCTCGAATGCCTTCGCTCGCTCGAGGTCGCGTTCGAGAGAAGCCTCGATCGACGGGTCGTCTGGGGAGGCGAACAGGTCGCTGAGGTTCCAGCGGACGTGTTCGGCGCCCGTTGTTTCGAGAGCTTGGGCCATTGGCCTCAGGATATCTTCTCGGCCATTTCCCGGACCCGCTCGGGGTCCGGCCAGCGACCGGCGTAGACACCCTCGTTCACGGCCGCGGTGATCTCGATCAGCAGCTCCGATTGCATCACCTGTTGGTACTCGAGGGGCGTTTCCGGAGGAGCTCTTCGGCGGCCCAGCCGGCGCTGGACCTTCTCGTAAAGGCGAAGCAATTCGGACTCCCCTCGAGTCACATGGCGTGGGTTCCAGGTCCGCCGGCGCAGCCATTCATACGCGAGGAACGCGAGCAGGGCGACCGCAATCGCCGGCGGGACGAAGGCGAGCGCACCGAGAGAACCAAGCGCGGCTGCCGGGGCACCGATCGTCAGGTGCGGGAGGAGGCGCGCGACGCCGCCTGCCGCCCAGTGGTTCGGGAACCGGGTCGCTGCCAGCGCCGGCACGCCGGGCGTCGGGTCGACCGGCACCCATCCGTGACCAGGGAACAAAACCTCCACCCAGGCGTGGGCATCGTGCTCGCGCACGACGGCCTGGTTCAGAACCGGGTCGTAGTCGCCGGTGGAATAACCGGTGGCCAGACGCGCCGGTATGCCAAGGCTGCGCAGCATCAGCGCCTCGGCGGTCGCGAACTGCTCGCAGTAGCCGGTCTTGACGTCGAACAGGAACCAGTCGACCGGGTCGCGACCTGCCGGCACGTGGGGCAGATCGAGCGTGTAGTGAAAGTTTCGCTGCAGATAGGTGGTGACCGCCATCACGACGTCGAATGTGGCCGTCGTGTTTCCGCGGATCTGTACGGCAAGGCGCCGGGCTTCAGGTGACAGCGACGATGGGTCGAGGTACTCGGTGTTGACGACGCCCACGTGTCCGATGTCGGAACGCAACGCCCGCGGCGAAAAATCGGGCAGGTAAGACACGACCGAATACGTCTGCCCTGGGCGCAGCGACTCGGGCGTGTGAAACGTTCCGTACGCGTCCTCACGGAGAGCGGCCACCGGTGCGTAGATGCTCTCGATGGGATACGCAGCATTGATCACGCCCGGCAGCGGGCGCAGGACACGAAACGTCTGCACGAAAGTGCCGAGGTTGTGCTGCGGCGCAGGCGGAAGCAATCGTGGTGGCACGTACGGCTGCAGCTCCGTGTAGCCGTGTTCGGACGCCGTCCAGGCACCGTCCTTATACGTGTCGAACACCAGGCCACGCCAGTACGCGGGCGCACCCGTGCGCACGTACATCACTGGCGCGTCGCCGAGCCTGCCGCGAAAGTGCAGGTCCACGCTGCTTGTCGCGCCCGTCGCGTCGCCGGCGAGCTGCACGAGCGGGAGCGCTGGACTCTCGAGGTCGCCCTTGAACGCCGAGAAGTTCGGCAGAGAGACGATCAGCGGCGAGATGGGCACTCCGGACGGTTGGGGTGTTACGACGAACCAGCCGACCCCGACAACAATCGTTGCCCCCAGCATGACCGCCACGGGACCCCCCGGCGCGCGGACATCCGCATCAATCCGCTTCAGGTGCGACGCGAGCCAGAACCCCGCGAGACACAGCATCCACAGGGCGAGCAGGATTCCGAACTGGTAGTCCCACGCGTAGACCGCGGCCAGATAGACGATGGCGAGGCTGATCCACAGGCTCGAGTAGCAGTTGCGCCTGGTCTTCAGGTCGAAGCTCGTGACCGCAACAAGCAGAATCGCGAAGTTCGCCTGCGGCAGCGTGCCGCCGAAGAGGGCGAGCGCTGAATCGGCGATCACGTAGAACAGGGCGCCGAAGACGAGCGCTGCGAGGAACGCCTGGCGCCAGAAACCTCGCTTGAGGTTCCGCTCGCGATAGCTGACAACGTGACCGATCCCGGCCGCACCAAGCGCGAGGACTGGCACGACGTAGTCCTGTCCGTACAGCATCACGCCGAATGCAGCCACCGCGTAGCCAGACAAGACGAAAGCCCGGGCTTCGAGGGATTGCTCGATCGGCGACGGGGGAAGCCTCAAAGCGGCCACTGCGTGCCCACCCGTTCGAATGCGCGGTCGGTGTCGACCTCGGCCTCACCCACCACCCAGACCCGGTCCGCGCCTTCCGGCACGTCACCACCAGCGGTAACCACAACCAGCTCCTCCCCGCGCGCGGCAACGTCGCGCGAAGCGCCGGAGGGCCCGGGATATCGGGCCAGGGCTTCGAGCACTTTCCAGATGTCTCGTGTAGGTGACTCGCCAGGGAGCCTCACCCATCCCCCATCTCGAATGCAGTCCCATGCCTCGGACGCCGCGATGCGCGCGATCTGGTCCCCGATCGCGGGCGAAGGCGCCTCCGGGTCGACGTCAATCGCGAGCCTCCGCACACCCGGCGGCTCGAACTCCCTGACCACGAGCTCGCTCCGGCGCGCGCTGGTCCGCCAGTGAATTCGGCGCAGTGAGTCGCCCGGCCGGTACTCGCGTACCCCGAAGAGCTCATTGCCGGCGCCCGCCCGCGGAGCGGCGATGCTCCCCTCGACCTCGCGCGTCGTGCGGCGTCCAGCCAACGACGTAAAGCGCGGCAGCACCAGCGCCACCTCGCTGTCCGGGCAGCGCCGGGTTCCCGCGAAAAAGCCCAGTGGATCGCTGGTGCCGATCGTCCATCCCGTCGCCCCGACCGGTCCCCGGCGCAGCTCGCGCAGCACCACCAGGCGGTGCCAGCCCTGCCTCGGGACCACGCCGGTCCCGAAGTTGACGTGCTTGCCGCCGAGAGTCCCCTTGACCCACGCCGGACCGCGTGACGCGCCGGAGGAGGCGAGGCCGACCTCGATCTCGGCGCCATCGCCTTCGAACACCGGCGCTGCTGGTCCGGTCCGCAGCACGAAATCGGGCAGCTCCTCAACGGGCGACCCAGGCGCTGACCTGTTGCTCTGCACCGCCAGCTGCAGCCTGAGCCCGGATCGGTTCCACCACGCGTACGCGCCTGTGGCGACCACCAGGCCCAGCACCCACGCCGCCAGCAGGAACAGCCACGGCACCTCGGACGTGGCGCCGTACCACTCGAGCACGACGCCAAGCCCGGACGCGCCGAGCACACGCCAGGTCGGCCTCAGGACCGTCTCCTAATGCTGCCGCAGGGGCGGGATGGGAACCGTGGCGACCACCTCGGCCAGCATGTCGGCCGTTTTGCCGCGACCGCGCATGCCGAGGCGGTGGGCCAGCACGGACGTCGCGAGCAGCTTGATGTCGTCGGGCAGAACGAAGTCGCGGCCCTCGAACAGCGCCCACGCCTGCGCGGCTCGCTGCAGATAGACGCCTGCTCGCATGCTGGCCGGCAGCAGCACGTCGGTTCGCACGCGGATCGCTTGCAGCAGGGCGACGATGTAAGTCCGGATCGCAGGCGCGGCAACGACGCGGAGGCAGGCCTCCTGCAGCTCGATCACCTCGCTGACGTCGATCACCGCCGCCAGCTCGGCGATGGGGTCGCCGTGCTCCCGTCGCGCAAGGACTTCCATGGCTTCCGCGTCGGTGGGGGGTCCCATCTCGGCCGCGAGCACGAACCTGTCGAGCTGCGATTCGGGCAGCGGGTAAGTGCCGTGAAACTCCGCCGGGTTCTGAGTCGCCACGACCAAGAAAGGTCGGTCCAACCGTCGCGTGCTGCCCTCGACTGTCACCTGCCCCTCCCCCATCGCCTCGAGCAGCGCCGACTGGGTCCGCGGCGTCGCGCGGTTTACCTCGTCGGCGAGGACGATGTTGGCGAAGATCGGTCCCGGCACGAACTCGAAGGTCAGGTCCTTCTGGTTGAAGACGCTCGAGCCCGTGATGTCGGACGGCAGCAGGTCAGGCGTGCACTGGATGCGGCGAAACGTTCCGCCGACCGAGGTCGCGAGCGCTCGGGCGAGCATGGTCTTGCCGGTGCCTGGCAGGTCCTGGAGCAGGACGTGACCGCCACTGACGAGCCCGCCCAGGGCCAATCGCACGACGCGATCTTTGCCGACGATCACGCGGTGAATGTTCTTCTCGACTCGATCGAGGAGCTCGGCCGCACGTCTGGGCTGAAGGGAGGGTTCCTGGGAGACCGCCACGCGCCCCAAGTCTAGTGAGGGGCGGAGCTAATTCAGCCCTGCCCAACCATTCGGGAGATGACCTCGCCCAGATTCGGCCCGCCCTTGCCGAACGGCATCGCGTGCACGCGGTGCGCGTACACCATCTGCGCCACCTCCCCGACGTGTTTGACGTCAACATCCGAATCGCTGTCGTAGGCGGCCTTCGCCTGGGCTGCGCGGGCGCACACCAGGTCCGAGCGATGCCCGTCGACCTCGAGAGCGATCGAGATCTGGGCGATGAGGCGCAGGATCTCCCGGGACAGCGTCACCTCAGGGAATGTCGCGATGGCTTCGGCGATCTGGGACCGCACCGCCTGCTCCGACTCCGCGTGCTGCTGGTAGAAGAGATTCGGGTCGTCCTCCCAAACGGCACGCTTCTCGACGATCGCAACCCGCTGGTCCAGGTCTCGGATGCCCTCGACGTCGACACACAGCCCGAAGCGGTCGAGCAGCTGCGGGCGCAGCTCACCTTCCTCCGGGTTCATCGTCCCGACCAGGATGAAACGCGACGGGTGAGACACCGAAACTCCTTCGCGCTCGACCGTGTTGATGCCCATCGCCGCGGCGTCCAGAAGGACGTCGACGATGTGGTCGTCGAGGAGGTTGACCTCGTCGACGTAGAGGATGTTGCGGTTGGCTTCGGCCAGCACGCCCGGCTCGAAGCGGCGCGAGCCTTCCTTGAGGGCCGCCTCGAGGTCGATCGTGCCCACCACACGATCCTCAGAGGCGTTGATCGGCAGCTCGACCACCCGCATGCGGCGAGTCGTCGCCGGCAGCGCGCCGGCGCGCGCGCGCTCGCGGCAGTCCAGGCACCAGTCCTCAGGGTCGTCAGGGTGACA
>DATEGL010000134.1:0-7394 GCA_035280145.1 Candidatus Dormiibacterota bacterium
GAGTGGAACCCGGAGCAGAAGAAGAATCTGGTCAGCTTCGGGAACTGCATCGAATGCGGGGCGTGCTCGATCGGCTGCCCGTTCGACAACATCTCCTGCCACGCCCCTCGGGGCGGCTACGGCGTCCGCTATCAGCTGGGCTGACCGCAAACTAGCAAGTCCGGCCGCCGTGGGCTTGTCAGGAATACAACCCGAGCTAGGAATACTTCCAAGTAGCGCAGTGAGCGAATACGACGTGATCATCGTGGGGGGCGGACCCGCCGGCCTGGCGGCCGCGCTGTATACGGCGAGGATGAACCTCAAGACCGTGGTGCTCGACCGCGGCCCGCTCGGCGGGCAGCTGCTGAACACCGAGCTGGTCGAGGACTATCCGGGCATCGAGTCGGTTCTCGGTCCCGAGCTGGCGATCAAGATGGGCGACCACGCGCGCAAGTTCGGCGTCGAGGTCCGCGATTTCGAGCCCGTGCACGAGATCACCGTCGAGGGCAGCACCAAGGTCGTCCGCATGGAGTCCGGCGAGGAGCTTCACGCCCCCGCCCTGATCCTGGCCGCCGGCGGCCTCCCTCGCTACCTCGAGGTTCCAGGCGAGAAGGAGTACTGGGGCCGGGGCGTGAGCTACTGCGCCGTGTGCGACGGGGCCTTCTTCAAGGGTCAGGAGCTCGCAGTGATCGGCGGCGGCGACGCCGCGGTCGAGGAAGGCGACTTCCTCACCCGCTACGCGTCAAGGGTGCACATCCTGCATCACCGGAGCGAGCTGCGAGCGCAGCCGATCCTGGTCGAGCGCGCGATTGCCAACCCCAAGATCGAGTTCATCCTCGACGCCCACGTGACCGAGATCGCAGGCGACGACAAGGTCCAGGTCGTGCTCTATGAGCAGCACGGCGAGACCAAGGAGCTGCGGGTCGGCGGAGTCTTCATCTTCATTGGCTTCGTACCGAACTCGTCACTGCTGAAGGTCCACGTCGACCACGACGAGAAGGGCTACATACTCACCGACCGCAATATGCAGACGTCGGTGGAAGGCATATGGGCGGTGGGGGACGTCAGGGCACAGCTGACCAAGCAGATCGCGACCGCGGTCGGCGATGGGACGACAGCCGCAGTGGCGGCTTCGATGTATCTCACCTCTCTGAAGGACGCCGCGCGGGCCTGAGACTCCGGGCGCCCATTTTCAGGACGCGTTGTCCTATTGGTGCGCCCCAAACCCCGCCTCTAGTGTGTGGGCACCACGAGGAGGGAAGCACAAGTGAAATACGTCGCCGCACGCATTGCAGCAGGGGCCGTCCTGACAACCACGGCGTCACTCTTGCTCACAGTCGTTAACGTCTACGCCACCGACAAGCCAGGGAACCCCGGCAACCATTTCGGTGAGATCGCCAACCCTGGCCACCACTACGGGCAGCTGAAGCACCTGCCCACGCCATCGCCGAGCCCCACGCCTACGCCCGCGCCGACTTCGACACCCCCGGCACCCACCGGTCAGCCGCCCGCCTCAGCTCCGTCCGGTACGAAATCGGGAGGCACCTCCACCGATCCGTCGGGCGCCGTCTCGACCGTCGACGCGGCCGTGCCCGCGACCCTGCCGGTGAGCAATCGTCAGTCGACCACAGCCGGCATCAAGGATCCATCGGGGCATCCGGATGGGCTTAGCTGGCTCATCCTGCTGATCCTTCCTGCGCTGCTCGCGGTGTGGCTGATGGTCTTTGCACGCGCAGCCAAGTCGGCGGCCAGGTTGAGCAGGAAGCCTGCGTAGGCCTCAGGGGATATTCGACAGGACGTTCACGCGGACCTCGAAGGTGTAGTGCCCGTCAGTCGACGTCGCGTCGACTCGGGCCGCACCCGCCTGGTGGGCTCCGAACTTTGCGACCGGCCGTGCGAAGCTGGGAGTTGAATCCAGCGACAGCACGCTTGGATTGCTCGTCTTGAACTGAACGCCTGGCCACTCGGAGCTGGGCCAGCCTGACAGGTCGACCGTGACGTCGCCGCCGACGAGCACGTAGGTCTCACTGCCGTCGTCGCTGACGGTCGCAGTCACGTGAGTGAACTGGCTTGATGGACCGCGCTCGGCGTTGCTGGTCTGGACCGCCGCCGGCAGGACCGCCTGCTGCATGACGAGCAGACTGACCATGGCGGCGCCGAAGCCTCCCCACGCGAGGTTCCGCGTCCGCGGCTCCGGACTCGAGAAACCCGGTGTCCGGTAGGCCAGGTTGCCGGCATTGAGCAACAGGCCGAGGCCGAGCAGGATGCCGGCCAGGATCAGCACGCTGACCAGCGCGGATCCGATGGCCAGCATGTTGCCAGCCTCGAGGAGCGCCGGCAGCGCGAACAGGCTGAACACGCCACCGAGGCCAAATCGCACGAGGATGAGGATCAGGCAGATGCTCAAGGCGCCGGTCAAGAGCCGCGGTGGACCTATCGTCCGGATCCGCATGACGTTGCGCTCGGCGACGTCGAGCTCGCCGAGGCTGGGCACGGGCGCGCCCTTCAGCAAGGCGGCGGCGGCACGCTTCATCTCACCGCCTGCGGGCGAGCCGGGTGGGCGGCCTGCGACTTCGACCCGGCCGGTGTCCGAGTCGATGGTCCAGATCGCGGAAGGCACCGCGGATTCGGTCACCGGGCCGGCAGCGGCGAGCTGGCCGCCCGGAGCGATGTGGACCACGACCACGCCAGTGCGGACCCTGGGCTGGATCGCGTTTGGCCGCCAGTTGGCCTCAGCCCAGGATGCTGCGGCTACGGCGGCAGCGTGCGCATCCTGCCCCGGCCCGGCAAAAAGGAGGAAGGCTGGAGTCGCGCCCTGCTGACGGTAAGCGATTCGGATTGCGTTGCCCGCGAACGCCTGGAAGCGCGAGTCGCTCTGGCCGGCGAGCCGGTAGCGGCCCTGGGGCAAGATGCGGAGGAGGCTGGTGCGGGCGAAATCTTCAGCTGTGAAGGGCAAGGCGCGCCGATGATAGGCGGCCATGACTCAGTTGGGACCTTCCTTACAGGCTCAGTCCCAGCGCGCCAGCGTGCCCCGCGCGTCCTCCAGAAGCTGGTCGATGCGTTTGCGCGACGCAACCAGCACTGAGCGGGGGCCGAGCTTGCGCGGGTGGACCAGGCCGGCTTCACGCAGGACCCTGAGGTGTCCGCTGACCGCCGGCTGCGACATATGGAGGGCACGTGCCAGCTCCATGACTCCAGCAGGCGCGGACATGATCTGGATCAAGAGGCGCACCCGCGTCGGCTCGGCGAGGACGCGCATGCGAGACGCCACGAACATCGCGTCACGCACCTTGCGCACAGGTAAGAGGTCGCTGGCCGCCACCGCGACGTGGAGGTACTCGTCCACGTCGAGGACGTGACCGCCCGACAGGCAGAGATAGATCGGCGAGACCACGACGCGAGTTCGCCGAGTGAGGGCGGCGTCAAACTCGAGCTCGTCCGCGCGGCGTAGCGGGTGGCGCGGCGCCACGAGCTCCTCGATTCGTCCTCCAGCCGCGAGTCGCTTGAGCCAGCTGCGCGATGCCTCTTCGGCGATTCGGCGACCCTCGCGCTGCCACGGCCCGCCGGCAATTTGCCAGACCCGCTCCAGCAGCTCGCCGTAGCGAGCGCGCAGCGTGCCGGTCATGCACAGCCGGTCGAGGCGGGCCAGGATTTGAGGTCTCACGCGGGGCTCCTCGGTGAGCAGCTCATAGCTGCGCGGCGGCTGATTCGTGCTTCGCGCCAGCCACCGCAGGAGTCTCGACAGGTCGGCGTCGAGCAAAGATCCCGAGTGGTGGGCCGCCAGCAAGAGCTCGGGGCAGCCTGGAAGATGGTCAGCCCAGAGCCGGCGGTAGTCGGCGCGAACCGAATCCTGGAGCTTCGTGATGCCTGGCAGAAGCGATTCCTCGAGCTCTCTCAAGGCCGGCGGGGCGTACGGGCTTGTCTGCAGGAGGAGGTTCAGGATCCACGCCAGCTCGCTTGGAGCTGAGGGCGACGCCGTGGCGCTCAGGCTCGATCCGGCTTCAACGGGCACGAAGTCAGTGTATCGCCCATCGGGTTAGCCCGATGACCGTGAAGCATTTTCGTATTGACGCATCGGCCGAGTACGATCTAGCCTGCGTCAAGAGTGGGCGCATGAGATCGCGGCGCGTCGTCATCGGGGCGGCTCTAGCGATCTTGCTGGTGGCGGCTGGCGCCGGCGCGGCTTATCTCTTGAGCGCGCATCGCGCCCCCGCCGGGTTTGCTCTCGGTACGCCGGCCGCCAGTGCCGGCGGAGCGCTGACCGGCACCTGGAAGGTCGGCACCGGATCCGAGGTCGGCTATCGGGCTCGCGAACAGTTCATAAACCAGCCGGCGCCGACCGAGGCAGTCGCCCGTACGAGCAACGTGACCGGCCAGATGCAGGTCAAGGTCGCCGGCGGCAGCTACGTCGCGACTTCGATCGACTTCGTCGCCGACCTGGCTTCACTTGTGAGCCAGGACAAGTACGCGCAGTTCCAGACGTACCAGCGGGACTTCTTCGTGCGGAGCATCTACCTCCAGACCACCACGTATCCGCACGCCGAGTTTCGAGCCGATTCCGCGAGCATCGCGATCGACAAGGCGCCTGGACCGGTGACCGTCGACGTCGCTGGGCGGCTGACCGTGCACGGCGTTACCAGGCCGGTCACGACGCAGGTCCAGGCGCAGCAGAGCGGCGACAGCATCGAGGTGGCGGGCAAGATCTCGGTGGACATGCGGGACTTCAACATCGACCCGCCGGACATCTCGTTCACCAAGGCGGAGCCGGAGGTGGTGATCGAGTATCACCTGCTCCTGGCACGAACGATCAGTCCGCGGTAAGGCGGCCTCTGCGCCGGCCGCCGATCGAGAGAATCGAGCCCGCGCTACCGATGCTCAGGATGGAACCGGTGCTCGCGATGCTGAGGATCGAGCCTGAGCTCCCGACGCTGAGGATCGACCCAGCGCTGGCGAAGCTCACGAGCGACAGCATGCTGAAAAGGCTGCCCGCGCTGAACAGGCTGTACGCGCTGTAGGCGCTGGCAACGCTGGCGTGGCTCCGCCAGTTCAGTGCGACAAGCGTTCTCCACCACAGAGGCATGAGGTGAGAGTAACCCCCGACACTTTTTTGGCACACGGCTGAGCTACCGTCAGGCCCGATGGTTGCCCGGGCGGCCTCGCCTCTGAGCAGCGCGTGGCTGAAGCGATTCTTCCAGGTACTCATCGATCCGCGTTCTTACCTCAACGCGGTCTATCTCGCCACCGCGCTTCCGCTTGGCCTGACGTATTTCAGTGTCCTGCTGATCGGCTCGGTTGCCGGGGCGTTGCTGTCGGTGCTCGTTGTCGGACTCATCGTCCTGCTCGCGTGCCTGGTGGTGGCCTGGATGTTTGCGTTGTTCGAGCGCGAGCTTGCCATCCTGCTTCTCGGAGTCCGAATCCCGCCGCTCGCGCTGCCGGACTCCGACCTGCTCTCACCCTGGCAGCTGCTTCAGCGCCACCTGCAGCGACCGACCACGTGGCGGTCGCTTGCCTTCCTTCTGATCAAGCTGCCGTTCGGTTTCTTCGCGACCTTCATAACCTTCGCGCTGCTTGCTCCGGGTATCGCCGGCATCGTCGTACCGATCGGCGACATCGTGGGCGGCGGCCCGCGACCGTCGGCGCTGGCCAACCTGATCCTGCCGGGGATTCCCGCTTTGATCTGGCTCGCGATCTCCTTCCACGTCCTGAACGCGATCGGCCGCGCGTGGGGAAGGTTCGCAGCCGACATGCTCGGTGTCAGCCCGGAGCAGCATCAGGTCTGGGAGGCGCAGCGCAAGGCCGAGAAGGCAGACCTCAGCCGCAGGGAGCTGATCATCAACGTCTCCCATGAGCTGAGGACTCCGATTGCAACGATCCAGGCGCATCTCGACTCGCTGCTGCTGCCGGGAGAGGAGCGTCCGTCGGCCGAAGAGATCGAAAGCAGCCTGCGCGTCACCTCGGCGGAGACGCGGCGGCTGGCCGACCTCATCGAGGATCTGCTGATGCTTGCCCGAGCCGATGCTCACGAGCTGCGCGTGATCAATCGCCGGGTCGCGCTTGCGCCCATCGTGCATCAGGTGATCGAATCGATGGCGCCGCTGGCGCTGCAGCAAAGGCACGTCACGTTGAGCGAGGTCGACGGCGCGGATGGGCTGGCCGCGCATGCAGACTCGGACCGGCTGGCCCAGGTCCTGAGCAACCTGGTCAGAAACGCGATCAACTACACGCCCGAAGGAGGCGTGGTGTCGATTCGGCTCCAGGACGCAGCCGCAGAGCGCGCGCTGATCGCGGTCTCGGACACCGGAATCGGCATCGCACCGGAGGACCTCGAGCACATTTTCGAGCGCTTCTACAGGGCGGACGGCTCGCGCGCCCGGGGGTCAGGTGGCTTTGGCCTCGGCCTCTCCATCGCGCGGGAGCTCATCGAGGCGATGGGCGGGAGTCTTTTCGCAACTTCCGAACCGGGACTCGGCAGCACGTTCTGGATCAGCTTGCGCAAGGCCGAGACCGCGTAGCCGCATGTCGCTGATCCTCATCGCTGAGGACGAGGTCGCTCTTTCGGATGTCATCCGCGCTCACCTCGAGAAGCAGGGCCTCTCGGTGATGCAGGTGTTCAGTGGCAGCGACGTGGTGGCGACCGTCGACCGGCGACAGCCCGACCTGGTGATCCTCGACTGGCTGCTGCCGGGGACGGACGGGCTGACTGTGTGCCGCGAGCTTCGGCGCAAGCACCTGATGCCGATCCTGATGCTCACCGCACGCGGCGAGGTCGCTGATCGTGTCGCCGGGCTGGAAGTGGGCGCCGACGACTATCTCGGCAAGCCTTTCTCGCTCGTCGAGCTGGAAGCGCGCGTGAAGTCGCTGCTGCGGCGGATCGCGATCGATCGGGCGACGGCCGGCCCCGGGAACATGACTCCCATCACATTCGGTTCGCTGGTGATGGACGCCACCAGTCACTCGGTGACGCTCGGCGGGACCGAGCTCGACCTCACGCGGCGCGAGATGGAGCTCCTCGACCTGCTGCTGCGCCACCCCGGGCGCACCTTCTCACGCGCCTATCTGCTCGACCGGTTGTGGGGCAGCGACTTCGATGGACTCGACCGCGCAGTCGACACGCAAATGGTGCGGCTGCGGAGAAAGCTTGGCGAGGTTGGCGAATGCATCGAGGCCGTGTGGGGCGTCGGCTACCGCTTTCGACCCGATCTGCACAAGGTCTGACCGCGCGGCGAACGCGCCATAAATTTGACACAGCCGGTGCTTACCCTCCGGCGCATGGACATCATCATCGACGCCAAAGGCGTCTGGAAAACCTACGACGCCGGCAGCCACAAGGTCGAAGCACTCAAAGGTCTCGATCTCGAGGTCCGGCGTGGCGAGGTCGTCGCGGTCATGGGTCCAAGCGGATGCGGCAAGACCAC
>DATEGL010000135.1:0-9441 GCA_035280145.1 Candidatus Dormiibacterota bacterium
AAACGGCTCGATGGGGGCGGTACGGGTGGCCAACGAGGTGATCGCTAGCATCGCCGCATTGGCCGCATGCGAAGTCGAGGGCGTGGAGGGCATGGACGAGGCGGCGGCCAGGCATTTCGGCGATTTCGTCCGCCGTCAGGCGGCACATCGCGGGGTCCGCGTGCATGTCGAGGACGATCGGTCCATTCATCTCGAGGTCTTTGTCACCGTCGACTCGGAGGCCAGGCTTGCGGACGTGGCATCCGCCGTGCAGGCCAACGTGGTGGAAGCGACGGAGCGCATGCTGGGCCTCGAGGTTGGTGAGGTCAACGTCTTCGTCTCGAGTGTCGCCTTCGCAACATAGGCAATCCGTCGGGAAGCGCCACCAGGCCAGGGAGCTGGCGCTAAAGGTTCTTTTCCAGCTCGAAGGCACCGGCGATGATCCGGAAGAGGTGCTGCGCTACCACGCCTCAGAGAACGGCGCAGGTGAGGACATCACAAACTTCGCGCGTCAGCTGGTCGAGGGCGTGCTTGCCAACCGCGAGAAGCTCGACGCCATCCTGAGCGAAACGTCGGAGCATTGGAGGCTCGACCAGATGGCGAAGGTCGACCGCGTCATCCTCCGCATCGCCGTCTACGAGATCGCCATCGACCGCAAGGTGCCCACCAAGGCCGCGATCAACGAATCCATCGAGCTGGCCAAGACATTCTCCGGTGACGACGCCGGTCGGTTTGTCAACGGCATTCTCGGGCGCGTTGCGGCCACCGCTACGTGAGATTCCTCATCGCGCCGCTTGTGGCCTGGGTCCTGGCGCAGGTCGCGAAGGTGACCCTTACATCAGTCCGCCAGCGCCGGCTCAACTTGAGGGTGCTGGCCGAGACTGGCGGGATGCCCAGCAGCCACAGCGCCATCGTGATGGGCCTCACCACGGCCGTCGGTAAATATGCGGGGCTGACGTCCGCGGCCTTCGCGATCGCCCTTATCTTCACGTTCGTGGTCATGTATGACGCTGCGGGCCTGCGCCGCGCCGCGGGCAGGCAGGCCGAGGTGCTGAACCGGCTTGTCGAGGATCTCGTGCACATGCGCGGCGTTCAGGAGGTCCGCCTGCGCGAGCTGCTCGGGCACACCCCCTTCGAGGTCCTCGTCGGTGCGCTGATCGGTCTCGGCGTCGGACTGATCCTCTAGGCGGACATGCCTCGACTCGACGTGCTGGTGATGCGAAGCGGCCTGGCGGAATCACGCCGGCGCGCGCAGGCTCTCATCCTCGCGGGCAAGGTGCGCGTCGCCGGGGAGACGGTGCGAAGGCCTGATCGCTCAGTGGGCGACGGCGTGGCAATCGATGTCGACGCCGAGCCGGCTTACGCCAGCCGCGGAGCGCTCAAGCTCGCGCCCGCGCTAGATGCATTCGGTGTCGACCCCTCTCAAAAGGTGTGCGCGGATGTCGGCGCCTCGACAGGCGGCTTCACCGACGTGCTGCTGCGTCGTGGTGCGTCGAAGGTCTATGCCGTCGACGTGGGCCGAGGGCTCATGCATTGGCGTCTGCGTCAGGATCCTCGCGTGGTGTTGATGGAGCGCGTCAACGCACGCGAGCTCGAGACTTTCCCCGAACCTGTTGAGCTTGTCGTCATCGACGTGTCCTTCATCAGCCTCGAGAAGATCCTTCCGTCCGTGCGCCGGGCCGCCCCCGAAGCCGAGGTCGTCGCGCTCTTCAAGCCGCAGTTCGAGGTCGGCAGAGCCGACGTGGGGAAGGGAGGCATCGTTCGCGACGAGCAGGCGGTGAGCACCGCTCTCGAACGCTTTCGCGCGTGGTGCCTGGACAACGGTTACGCGGTCATCGCCGAAGCGCCGTCAGAAGTCGCCGGCGCCGACGGCAACCGCGAGATCTTCGTGCACCTGAAACCGTGAGCGCGGTCAAGGTCTGCCTCCTGCGTGGTGGCGGTGTCCATGACTCAGTCGTCGCGCGGGCCAGGAAAGCCCTGACGGCTCGCAAGGTCAAGTCCGTCGACGCGCGGCGCGACGCTCCGGCGCGAACGCTCGCCGCCGTGGTGACCGGGTCCGATCTGATAGTCACCCTCGGCGGCGACGGGACCTTCTTGGCGGGGGCGAAGGTGGCCGCCCCGAACGGTATCCCCGTTTTGGGCGTCAACCTCGGCCGCCTTGGTTTCCTGACGGAGATCGAGGTCGACCAGCTCGCGGATGGCCTGGACCGCTTCCTAGACGGGCTCTACCGCGTCGAGGAACGCACGATGCTGCAGGTCTCCATCACCCGAGGCGCGCGCACCGTGGCGCGGGCCATCGGCCTCAACGAGGTGGTCGTCGACCACTCGGGCGAGACGCGGATCCTCCGCCTCGAGATCGATGTCGGAGGTCAGGCGGTGGGTCTGATCGACGCGGACGGCGCGATCGTCGCGACCGCAACCGGATCGACGGCGTACGCCCTCGCGAGCGGCGGCCCCATCCTTGAACCAACTCTTGGCGATCTGGTGCTGGTGCCGATGAGCCCGTTTGCCCTCACGGTGCGGCCAATCGTCTTCGCGCCGGGGCAGGACATCACCCTCAAGGTCGTGCGCGGTCCGGCCCAGATGCGCGTCGACGGCGCCCGTCGCGGTCGCGCCGTGGCGACTGGCGACACCGTGCGCTGTGGCTCCTACAAACGGCGTTTGATGGTGGTTCGGTTCAGCACGCCTGAGAGCTTTTATGAGCGGCTCGCGGACAAGCTGGGTTGGGGCAGGCCGCTCGTGCCGAAGAAGTAGTGCTGAAAGAGCTCAAGGTCCGAGAGCTCGCGCTGGTGGCCGAAGCCAGAGTGAAGTTCGGGCCGGGCCTCAACCTGCTGACGGGCGAGACCGGCAGCGGCAAGTCGCTCATCATCGACGCCCTCAGCCTCGCGATGGGGGCGCGCGGCGGCTCCGACCAGGTTCGCCATGGCGCGGACCGGGCCACGGTAGAGGCGGCCTTTGACTCCGTCGTGCTGGTTCGCGAGGTCGGCAAGCGCAGTGCAGCGCGCATCGACGGCGGCAGCGCGAATCCAGGTCAGCTCCGCGAACTTGGCAATCGGCTGGTCGCGATGCACGGCCAGCATGAGCATCACGCGCTGCTCGACTCTGACACCCAGACGGACCTGCTGGATGCCTTCGCGGGCGCGCTCGATCTGCGCGCCGGCGTTGCGGCGGCGTTCTCGGCATGGCAGGCAGCGAGCGATGCGCTGCGGGACCTGGCGCAATTGCGCTCGCGAGGACAGCGCGAGGAGGAACACCTGCGGTGGCAGCTGGACGAGCTGCGCAAAGCCGATCCGCATGCCGGCGAGGACGAGGCGCTGGCCGCCGAACGGTCAGCGGTACGGCACGCAGCGCGACTGAGCGAGCTCGGCTCGCAGGGGGTGGAAGCCCTGCACGAAGACGGGCTCGCACGCGCGTCGGCCGCGCTCAGCTCGGCGGCCCACCTCGACCCGCGGCTGTCGGAGCACGCTGCGCGGCTCGCGGCACTGGCCGAGGAGGCGTCCGACGTGAGCGCTTCCCTCCGCCGTTACGTGGAGACGCTCGACGCCGACCCCAGGCGACTCGAAGCCATCGAGTCCAGGTTGGCCGTCCTCGACGCGATCAAGCGGAAGTTCGGAGGGTCGCTCGAGGCGGCGGCGCTCGAGCGGCAGCGACTCGAGTCGCAGCTCGCCGCGACCGAAGACATGGACGGAGCGGTCAGCGCTGCCGAGGCCGAGGTGCAGACGCGGCGCGGCGAGCTGGAGGCCGCCGCGACGAAGCTGACCAGAGCTCGGACGACCGCTGCGCGCCGGATGGAGAAGGCGGTCGCGGAAGAGCTCCAGGGCCTGCGGCTCGAGGGTGCTCGCTTTGAGATGCCGCTGCGGCCGCAGAGCGAGATTGGGCCATCCGGCCGTGAAGTGGCGGAGATGATGTTCTCCGCCAACCCTGGCGAACCGATCGCCCCGCTCGCCAGGATTGCATCCGGCGGCGAGCTGGCGCGCGTCATGCTTGCGATCAAGTCAGTGGGCGCCGCCGCAGACCGTGTGCCGACGCTCGTGTTCGACGAAGTGGACGCCGGCATCGGGGGCGAGGCGGCGATCCAGGTCGGTGTCCGATTGAAGGCGCTTGGTGCGCGGCACCAGGTGCTGGTGGTGACCCACCTGGCCCAGATCGCCTCGTTTGCCGATCATCACCTGGTCGTCGAAAAGAGGCCGGGGCTCGACGGCCGGAACGTTGTAACCGTGCGCGAGCTCGTCACCGACGAGGAAAAGGCGCGCGAGCTTGCGCGCATGATGAGCGGCGGCGTGACCGACAAGGCCGTGGCCCGTGCCCACGAGCTGCTCGACGAGGCGGCGAGGCCCGTAGGGTAGCCTTACTACCCGTCATCGACGTTCAGACACCGGTATTCGAAGGTCCGCTGGAGCTGCTTCTAGCGCTGGTCGAGCGCGAAGAGGTCGACATCTTCAAGGTTTCGCTCGCGAGGGTGACTGACTCTTACCTGGCGGAGGTTGCGGCGCGCGAAATCCCGGATCCGCAGGAGATGTCCGAGTTCTTGTGGATGGCGGCTCGCCTTTTGCTCCTGAAATCGATGCGCCTGCTTCCCGGAGAAACCCCGACCGACGAAGAGGCCGACCTACTGGCCTGGGAAGACGAGGTCCGCCAGCGTCTCGAGGAATACCGCGCCTACAAGGAGATCGCGGGCGAGCTTCTGGAGCGTGCGCAGCAGGAGACGTTCGCGTTCCCGCCGCCGGCGCGACCCGTCGAGTCGGGCGGTCAGGAGCAACCACTCGAAGTCGACGCGCTCGTCGCGGCCTTCAACAGCGTCCTGGCCCGGATTCCACCACGGCCGGTGGTCGTGCGTGGCCGGACCTGGACGCTCGAGGAAAAGCTGAGCCTGATCATGGAGCGGTTGCATGGCGGGCCGATCGAGCTGGTGACGATGATCCTGGAGTCGGAGGACCGCCTCGAGGCGGTCATCACATTCGTGGCTCTCCTGGAGCTGATCAGGAGATCCGTGATCAAGGTGCGACAGAAAGAGAGGTTCGGTCCCATTCACGTCGAGACGCGCGAGCCTGCGGCATGACCGATACGTCTGCGGCGCTCGAGGCGATTCTGTTCAGCTCGAACCGCCCGCTGAAGGTGCGCGAGCTGCAACAGGCGACTGACAGCGACCGCAACACCGTCGAGGGCGCGCTTGAACATCTGCGCGAGGCGCTCGAGGGTCGAGGCGTGATGCTCATGCGACATCACGACGAGGTGCATCTGGCGACGCGCCCGGAGCACGCCGCCGCGGTCCGCCGAGCCCTTCGACCGGAGGTGTCCGGGCGTTTGTCGCAGGCCGCATACGAAACGCTTGCGATCGTCGCGTATCAACAGCCAGTGGCCCGCGCGCGGATCGAGGAGGTGCGCGGAGTCAACTGCGAGAGCGTGCTCGCGAATCTCGAGCTGCGCGACCTGATCACTGAGGTCGGTCGAGGTGCAGGTCCTGGCCAGCCGAAGCTCTACGGGACCACGATGCGGTTTCTGCAGGTGATGGGCCTGGAGTCGCTCGACCATCTGCCGGCGCCGAAGAACGGCGGCGAGGAGATTCGCGAACGGAGCGGTTGAACCGGTTCCTCGCGCGGGCCGGCGTCGCGAGCCGGCGCGCCGCAGACGACCTCATCGCTTCCGGTTCGGTTCTCGTCAACGGCGAGCGGCCTCCGGCCGCCGGAGTGCTCGTTGATCCGGCACGCGACCACGTCACGGTCAAGGGCGAACGTGTGCGGCCGGCTACCACTCACCGCTACCTGATGCTCAACAAGCCGCTCGGCGTGATCGCGACCGCCCGCGACGAGTCGTCGCGCACTACTGTGCTCGACGTGATCGGGGCCGAGGGCGCCGGCGGTCATCGCCTGTTTCCTGTCGGCAGGCTGGACGCCGACAGCACTGGCCTGCTGCTGCTCACTGATGATGGCGACCTGGCGTACCGGCTGACATCTCCGCGATTCGAGGTTGCGAAGGAGTACGAGGTCACGGTTGCCGGAGTGCCGACGCCAAAAGACATCGGCGCGCTTCGTCGCGGGGTCGAGCTCGACGGAAAGGTGACCGCGCCGGCGCAGGTCGACCTGCTCCAAGCGACGCGAGGTGATCGCGATTCGGGCCGGGCACAGCTGCGGATCGTGATTCACGAGGGACGCAACCGGCAGGTCCGGCGCATGATGCAGGCGGTCGGGCATCGTACGCAGTCGCTGCGCCGAACGGCATACGGGCCGGTGCGGCTCGGCCGGTTGAAGACCGGTGGATGGCGCGTGCTGTCCGGTGGCGAGGTGGCGGCGCTGCGCCGCGCGACAGGGCTGGAGGTCCGATGATCGTCACGATCGACGGAGGTGTCGCATCCGGCAAGTCGGCCGTGGGCCGCCGCGTGGCCGAGAGGCTGCGCCTTCCATTTGTTGACAGCGGATTGATGTATCGGGCGATCACGCGTCTCGCAGCAATTCGCGGAATCGATCCTCACGATTCGGACGCCGTGACAAAGCTGGCTCAGTCGACGACGGTCCGGATCGACGGCGAGCGAGTGTGGGCCGACGGCGAAGAGTTGACGGAAGGGATCTACGACTCCGACTACGCAGACGCATTGCCGGTGATCTCTGCCATGCCCGGCGTGCGCAGGGCGCTAGTGGAGCAGCAGCGCCAGATGGGACAGAGCGGCGTGGTGATGGCTGGGCGCGACATCGGCACCGTCGTATTTCCTGATGCAGACCGCAAGTTCTTCCTCGTCGCGAGCCTGGACGAAAAGGTGCGTCGACGGGCGGCTCAATACGAGCGGCGCGGCGAGCGTGTCGACGCACAGGCGATGCGCAAGGAGGTGGAGCTGCGCGACCGCGTCGATTCCGAAAGACCGGTTGCGCCACTGCGACCGGCGAAGGACGCTGTCATCATCGACACCGACCGCCTGGATCTCGAACAGGTGGTCGACCGGATTCTTGACGCTGTTCGGACGCCCACGTGATCTACGCGTTTCTGCGTGGGTTGATGCGATTCATCACGCGGACGTATCTCCTCGGCCTGTTCGAGGTCGACGGTGTCGAGAACGTGCCGCGCAACGGTCCGCTGATCGTGTGCCCAAACCATTTCGGCACGATCGATCCTCCAATGGTGCCCGCGTTCCTGCCCCGAGCGGACAGCTGGAGCATGGCGAAGTCAGAGTATTTTCGCCGCCTGCGCCTGAGGTTGATCTTCACTGCGTATCAGGCTTTTCCCGTAGTGCGACACACGGCGGACCGGGCCGCGCTCCGTCGCTCGTTCGACCTCCTGAAGGCAGGCCACGTCCTGGTGATCTATCCCGAAGGCACTCGCGTCGACAGGGGAGTGCTGGCGACGCCTGAGCCCGGCGCGGGTTTCATCGCGCAAAAGGCAGAGTGCCCTGTGGTGCCGGTTGCTCTCACGGGCACGGCCGAGTGCCTGCCCAAGGGAGCGCATTGGCCTCGGCGCGTACCGGTCACGGTCAGGTTCGGCAAACCGTTTGTCGTCCCACAGCGGCGTGCGGACGGCGGGCGCGTCTCACACGAGGACGCGGCGGACGCCATCATGCTGGCGATCGCCGAGCTGCTGCCGCCGGACAAGCGCGGGCGTTACAGCGACCTGGAAGGCTGGCGGCGGCGGCTAGAAGGAGTGGCTCAGCCGGTGTAGCGATTGCAGGGGGAACCTTGCCATTAACCCACCTTGCAGTGGCGGCCGGGTTCAACCCGGCCGCAGCTATGCCTCTTCAGCCTCCGTACGTCGTGCCTGGAAGGCATTGAGGCAATATCAACCGCTCCGGGAAAGAGTTAGCGGCGCGGATCCGGCCGGTTCGACTTTGGCTTTTGATGAAGCGCGAGCGGCCGTTAAGCGCCGCGGCGTAGAGGAAACCGGGAAGGTTTCCTCTACGAACCTAGCCGATTGCGGGCCGCGCCCAGTCGTCCTCGACCAGGCTTCCGAGCGCCGGGTTGAAGCAGGCGTCGAATGCCTCCTTCAGGGTTTGCGGCGTCAGTCGCGGCGCCTGCTGGCGGTAGTTGGCCAGGTCGACCAGTCTCGCGATCAGGGCGCGCGGGTGCGAGCCGCGCAGCGGCTTCTTGCCGTAGAGGTTGTTGAGCAGGTAGCCAACCGCCTTCTCATCGAAGGCCACGCCCTGCCGGTTGCACTCGAAGCGAAGGATGCGACCGAACGCTTCCGGGGTCGGGTTGCCGACACCGATCTTGTAGGCCATGCGGCGCAGGAAGGCCTCGTCCACCAGCTCGGTGGGCGAGAGGTTCGTCGAGAACACGACCTGGCACAGGAACGGAAGCTCGATCTTGCGCCCCGAAGCTGACAGGTCGATGTAGTCGATCTTCTTCTCCATGGGAACGATGAAGCGGTTCAAGAGACGCATAGGCGGCACTTCCTGGCGGCCAAAGTCGTCGATCACCAGCACGCCGGCGTTTGCTTTCCACTGCAGTGGAGCCTCGTAGTAGCGGTTCTGCGGGTCGTAGGTCAGGTCAAGCTGCTGAAGCTTGAGCTCGCCACCGGCGGTGACGACCGGTCGCTCGACCTTGACCAGCCGCCTGTCGATCGGCTGGTCGCCTTCCGCGATCTTGTGGTAGACGGGGTCGATGACACGGATGATCTCGTCGCCGATCGCCACCGCGTGTGGGATCTCGATCGGCGCGCCCATCAGCAGCGCCATGCGCTCGGTGATCGTGCTCTTGCCGTTGCCCGGGGCGCCGAAGATGAACAGAGACGCCCGGGAGACCATCGCGCCGCCGATCTGGTCGATCACGTGCTGTTCGAGCTCGAGCTCACCGAGGGCTCGCTTGAGCTGAGCGTCGGTGACGGGTGACTTGCCGCTGACTTGGGAGCGAATGAGGGCGAGGTAGTCCTCGAAGTTGATGGGGCACGGCCCGAGGTATCGGGTCTGCACCGAGGACATCTCCGAGGCGCGCTGACGGCCTGCGCCGGAGATGGCGTAGTTCATCTTCACCGGATATGGCCGGCCCTCGAGGTTCGGGTCGTTGGACACGCCGCGGGTGTCCATGAGCTGGTTCTTCTCGAACTCGTCGATGAGCGGCGAGAACGTTTCAAACGGAAGGCCGAGGCGCTGCTCGAGGGCGGCGCCGGTCAGCTGGTCGGCGAAGGCGAGGGTACGCAAAAGCAGGCTGGCGACCAGGTCACGTCTGACGTGAAGGTCTTCCAGGCGCTTGGGAGCCTCGATCGCGCCGGTTACCATCGGGCGCACATATTACATTTCCGGTCCGGCCGTTCCGCCCCGGCTTAAGCGCGGTTCGTAGAATCGCCAGGAGACTTTGCCGGAGTACGCAGCGCTGGACCTCGAGACCACCGGTCTCGACCCGGCCCGAGACCGAGTCATCGAAATCGGAGCCGTCGCTTTCACCGCCGACCGGATCACCTCCACGCTGGAGCAGCTGGTCGATCCCGGCCGGGCCGTGCCCGACACCGTCCTGCGCCTGACCGGGATCAAGCAGGAGGAGCTGA
>DATEGL010000136.1:0-3330 GCA_035280145.1 Candidatus Dormiibacterota bacterium
ACAACGAGCGTCCGACAACCGGATCCCCGGATGAATTGCGGCGTCGTTTTCAGATCCTGGAACGCGTCGCAATCTTCTTCACGCTGCCCGACAACATCCTCCACGCCCTCGCCCGCCGCCTGGCCCCGGCCACGGCCGCCAGGGGCTCGGTCATCGTTCACCAGGGCGACCCAGGCGACACGATGTTCATCGTCGAGTCGGGGCGCTGTGAGGTCTACGTCGAGGAGTCGCCGGGCCACACGATCACGATCGCGCTGATGGGCCCCGACGACTTCTTCGGGGAGATGGCGCTGATCTCTGAAGAGACGCGAACCGCCAGCGTCCGCGCGCTCGAGGACTGCCGGCTACTGACACTCGACCGTAAGACCCTGTACGAGACGATCCCTGCCGACTCCGACGCGCTCATCGAGCTGACCAAGCTGGTCGAGCAGCGCAAGGACACCCTGCCCAACCTCATCGCCCGCGCCCGCATGGTCGCCCCCGAGCAGGCGGCGTCGACCGTGGCGGTTTACTCGCCCAAGGGAGGCTCAGGCCGCACGACAATCGCTGTCAACCTGGCGGCCTCGCTGGCCCGCCGGTTCCCCGGCGAGGTCCTGCTGGTCGACCTTGCCCTCCCCTACAACCACGCCGCCCTGATCTCGTATCTCACCCCGACCGGCTGCCTCGCGGCCGCCAGCCAGGTGCCGCCGCAGAACTTCGAGGAGGCCGTTCTGGGCGCGATCCTCCACCACCCCGGCGGCATGATGCTGCTGCCGGGCGTACTTCGCGCCGAGCAGGCGGACCTCATCACGGTCGACCTGGTCAACCGGGCGATGGGCATCCTGGTCAACGCCTTCCGCTACATCGTTTTCGACCTCGGCGTCGCTTTCACGGACATCGTGATCAGCGTCCTCGACCACTCCCAGCGAGTGCTGGTCCTGGTGACGCCCGAGCTGTCCTCCCTCAAGGACGTCGGCGAGCTGCTCAACATCTTCACGAACGTCCTGAACATCGTGCCGGGCCGCGTCATCCTGGCCCTCAACAACAAGGTGCCGAAGTCGGTCGTCGGAAGGGAGGACGTCGTCCGCACCCTGAAGCAGGACCTGGCGATCGAGCTCGGTTTCGACGGCACCAAGCCGGACGAGGCGGCGGTGAAGGGTGAAATCCTGGTCCTGACCGACCCCAAGAGCGAGATCGCTCGCGGCGTCGAGCAGCTGGCTCAGATGATCGCGGGCAGCACCGGCGGCCAGGAAGCCAAGGACAAGAAAGGCGGGTTCAAGCTCGGACGCAAATAGGGCGTCTGGTAACATCCCACTCGTGATCGAACAAGCTCTCGTCTCTCTAACCCCGGATGCCCAGTCCCGCCTCAAGGAGCTCCTGGCCAAGGAGGACAGCCCGGGCCTCGCGCTCCGAATCTTCGTCAGCGGCGGCGGCTGCTCCGGCATGCAGTACGGCATGGCGTTCGACGATCAGCGCCGCGCGGATGACGTCGTGATCGACAACGAGGGTGTTCAGATCCTGGTTGATGACTTCAGCGTGTCGTACATCCGCGGCTCGGAGATCGACTACGTCGACAGCCTGATGGGCGCGGGGTTCACAGTGCACAACCCCAACGCAGTGCACTCGTGCTCATGCGGCCACTCGTTTGACACCGGCGACGACGCAGGCTCCGCCCAGGCTTGCGGCTGCGGCCACTAGTCGACGGCTTAGAGAGCTAGTACTTCTCGGTCTCGGCGTCGTCACGCCGGTCGGCATTCTGGCGGTCAACGTCTCGGCCTTCGTGATGGTGAACCTCCACGCGTTCCGCGTCGGGATCGCCGCATGCGCCTTGATCAGCGGCCTCGTGCTGAACGGCCTCACCGCGTGGTGGCTGTTGAGGCTCGCAAGCAAGACCGCGCCGCCGCTCTATCGCGAGTACCGCCTCTGGTTGATCGGCGGCACGGTGCTCGCCGTGCTGGTGACCGCCGGCGGGGGCGGCTACTTGACGTACCTCGGCCTGGGTGACCCGCGAAGGCTGCCCGACCTCCTTTCCGTTGTCGTGGCGTCGATCATGCTGCTGCTTCCGTTCGGGGTGTCGCTCGCCGCGCGGCGCTGGGCAGGAATCGGCGGGATCATCCCGGTCGAAGAACCGCCCGGAAAAGAAAGGAGCCCCCGAAGGGGCTCCCTGAGATCTCGTATTTAGCGGCTGTGCGTAGGCCCGATTCACTCGGGCCGTCCCCCAGCGTTGAAATCCCCACTCCCAGCGTCGTGCGGGAGAGGGGGGTCCGTGGGGGGATCTTGATCCCCCCACGACTTGATTTACATCATGTCGGGCGACATGCCGCCCGGCATTCCGGCGTTCCTCTTCTCCTCTGGCACCTCGGTGACCATCGCCTCGGTGGTGAGCACCATGGCGGCGATCGACGCCGCGTTCTGCAGCGCTGACCGAGTGACCTTCGCGGGGTCGACGATGCCCGCCTCGAACATGTCCACGAACTTGTCGTCGAGAGCGTCGTAGCCCTCACCGGGCTTGCTCTTGCGGATCTGCTCGACTATGAGCGAGCCTTCCTTGCCCGCGTTGAGCGCGATCTGCTTGACCGGCTCCTCGAGCGCCTTGCGCACGATGTTGACGCCGGTCGCCTGGTCGCCGTCGAGGCCGAGCCCGCCGTCGAGCTTCTTCTGCGCATTCAGCAGCACGGTGCCGCCGCCCGCGACGATGCCCTCTTCCACCGCGGCCTTGGTCGCGCTGAGCGCGTCCTCGATGCGGTGCTTCTTCTCCTTCTGCTCGACCTCGGTCGCGGCGCCCACCTTGATGACCGCCACGCCGCCGGCCAGCTTGGCCAGCCGCTCCTGCAGCTTCTCCTTGTCGAAGTCGGAGGTCGTTTCCTCGATCTGCGCCTTGATCGCCTTGATGCGGCCCTGGATGGCCGCCATCCGCTTGGGGTCGGTCTCGGCGTCGACCACGATCGTTGTGTCGTCCTTGTTGACGGTCACCTTGCGGGCCTTGCCCAGCTGGTCGATCTTCGTCTGGTCCAGCTTCAGGCCGAGGTCCTCAGAGATGACGGTGCCGCCGGTCAGGATGGCCATGTCCTCGAGCATCGCCTTGCGGCGGTCGCCGAAGCCAGGGGCCTTGACCGCGACGGCGGTGAAGGTGCCGCGCAGCTTGTTGACGATGAGGGTGGCGAGCGCCTCGCCCTCGACGTCCTCGGCCACGATCAGCAGCGGCTTGCCCATCTGCACGACCTTCTCGAGCACGGGGAGCAGGTCCTGGATGGACGAGATCTTGCGGTCGGTGACGAGCACGTACGGCTCGTCGAGCACCGCCTCCATGCGGTCGGGGTTGGTGACCATGTACGCGGCGATGTAGCCGCG
>DATEGL010000137.1:0-4279 GCA_035280145.1 Candidatus Dormiibacterota bacterium
GCGGCGATCTTACGCAGTCCGCGGAACATCGCGGTCAGCCGGTCCGAAAACATTCTGTTCCTGGCGTTGGTGACCCTGATGGTGCTGCGCCCCGAATTCTGATCGCCCGCTCCAGTTAGCGCCTAACTCGAGATGGGCAGGTTTCACAGCCGCAAACGAATAGGATTCCAGCGTGCGCATGGATCTGGGCGTGAAGTACCTCATTCGCGGCCGACTCGGGTTGTCAGCGGTGATCCTGTTGTTCATCCTGGTGACGTGGCCTGGAGGATTGACCCGCGGCTGACCGGCGAGCACGATTCCGCCCGTTTGACGCGATCCGGGCGCTCAGTTCAAGAGGTGCTTCGCCAGAAACTCCAGAATCCGGCTGTTGGCCGTGACCTGATTGGCGAGGGTCGCGATGCCGTGGCCTTCGTCCTCGAAGATCAGAAGCTCCGAGCCCGCCACCGCCTCCGAGATCTGGATGCTCTCCCCCACCGGCACGCGCGGGTCGTTCCGTCCGTGGATCACGAGCAGCGGCGCCTTGATCGACGCCGCGCGGTGAATCGGGCTGATCTCGCGTAGAAAATCTGCCTCAGCGCCATTCGGTTCGCCGTACTCGCTCATTCGCAGCACGCCCCGCCAGGGAGGCATGTTGCGGAAGAACGTGTGCCAGTCGGCGATGCCGACAGTCTCGACCCCCGCGTCCCAGAGGTCAGGGTCGTCGACCAGGACGGCCAGCGTCATGAAACCGCCGTAGGAGCCGCCCATGGCGCCCACCTTCGTAACGCGGCCTGATCTTCTTAGGTGGCGGGCGGCCTCGGATCCGTCCCGGACACCATTCCATCGCAGGGTCTTGTTGTCGAGGCTCTCGTACCGGATGCCGTAGCCGGTCGAGCCGCGCACGTTCGGCAGGAACACGTCGATTCCGGTGGCGTTGAGGAGGTGGGCCTGGGGCAGGAACATGCCGCGCCACTGGCCTTCCGGTCCGCCGTGAAACATCACCACCGCCGGCCGCGGCCGGTCGTCGACCTTGAAATGCAGTGCTGGAATGGTGAGGCCTTCGAAACCCTGGTAGGAGGTCTCCTGGGGTTCGATCAGGTCAGTCGGGAGGTCGCTCGTGAAGGTCCACCGCGTGCCGCTCGGACACTCGTAGATCTCCGCCGGTTGAGTCGGCCGCTCCCAGCTGACGAACAACCTCGACCCGTCGGGCCTCCACGCGATGTGATAGTCGGAGTCGCCGGTGTGGTCCGACGGAACGATTCCAGCCGGGAGGGAGTACCGATCCAGCTCGCGGCTGCTTGAAAGATCCAGGACACGTATGGAGTCATAGATGCCCTCGTTGACGATCACCGCCGCTTTCGCGCGAGCAACGTCGAGCGCCACGCCCTCGACGTCGTGGTCCTCGTCCAGCAACCATTGGGCCACGTCGTCGGGACGTCCCGGATCCACGAGCGCCAGGCCGAAGAAATCGCGCCCGGCGTCGGTCACGACGAGGATCCCTTGATCCAGCCAGTCGACCGGGAGCACCCTCAGGGACTTGGGGAGCAGGCGAGTCAGCGAGCCGCCGCGGTCGAGGATGTAGCCCTCGGTCGGCATCCCCATCGTCTTGATGACCACAGCGCGTGTTCCCTCCGGACTCCAGCAGCCCCAGAGCCAGTACCCGCCAGGCTCAACCCAGCGCGTCAGCGCCCCGCTCGCCAGGTCGATCTCGCCGAGGACGACATCGGCCTGACCGCCCGGATTCCAGCCCAGGCCCGCCCGTCGACCGTCCGGATGGAGGGTCACAGATTGATGGATCGCGCGCGCGTCCTCTGTCAACTCGCGGTGCCGGCCGTCCGTGATCAGGCCCAGCTGCCAGACCTCGTTGCCGCCACGATCCTCCCGCACCAGCAGGCCGAACGATGTGTGCGCGTGCGGCACCATCCGCGTCTCGGTGGCGATGAGCAGCTCTGGCTGCGCGCCTGGCGCGGCCTGGCGGTACACCTGCGCGTGGCCCGCGCGGTTGGACGCGAAAAACAGGCTGCCGTCAGGAGCCGGCAAAGGTCGAGTCGCGCGCGTGACCGATAGGAGCTTCTCGATCCGGGCCCGGTCTGTTTCGGTTACCACCAGCGCATACCATTTTCGAATGGACGCACAAGAAAGATCCAGGCTCATCCAGCGGTACCAGGACGGCTACCAGGCGGTCGTCGACGCACTGAACGGGATTACGGAAGACGAGCTCGACCAGTCGGCAACTGGTGACTGGACTCCGCGGCAGATCGCGCATCACCTGGCCGACAGCGAGATGGAATCGGCGACGCGGATCAGGCGGCTGCTCGCCATGAAAGAGCCGACGATTCTCGGCTACGACGAGAAGGCGTTTGCCAGCCTGGCCGGCGACCGACCGATCGGACCTTCGCTGGAAGCGATGCGCTGGGCACGCGAATCCACGGCCCAGCTGCTCGAGCGCATGAGCGAGGACGACTGGAAGCGCGTCGGCACCCACACCGAGTCTGGCCGGTACGCAGCCGAGGACTGGCTGCGTATCTACGCGGCACACGGGCATGACCACGCGAACCAGATCAGAAAGGCCAGGGGCAAGGAGTAGGAGATGGCGACGACGCAGTCACTCGTGGACTCTGCGGTCGACCGCGCCAGGTCCCGGCAGAAGGCGGACCTCGACGACCTGATCGAAGAGCTGCGCATTCCGTCCATCAGCACCCTGTCGGAGCGCTTTGACGACTGCGTGCGCAACGCGCGCTGGCTCCAGGCCCGCTTCGAGGCGATGGGCATGAAGACACAGCTCGTCGAAGCGATTTCGGGACACCTCCCCGTGCTGGTCGCGGAGTCGACCCCGATTCCCGGCAAGCCGCACCTGACCATCTACGGCCACTACGACGTGCAGCCGGTAGACCCCATCGACGAGTGGAAGTCGCCGCCATTCGAGGCCGCTGTGCGTGAGGGTGAGGTCTGGGCACGCGGCGCCGCAGACAACAAGGGTAACCACATGGTCACCGTCAAGGCCGCGGAGCACCTTGTTGCGGCAGGCGGGCTCCCCATCAACCTCCGCTTCATCATCGAAGGCGAGGAGGAGATCACGGGTCCGGCGGTGACCCGCTACCTGCGCGATAACGGTTCCCACCTCAAGACCGACACCGTGCTGGTTTGGGACAGCGGGATGGATGAGGAAGGCAATCCCACACTGGCTACGGCTCTGCGGGGGATTCTGTACACCGAGCTGCGAGCCAAGGGTCCGGCGGTCGACCTTCACTCCGGCGTTTTCGGAGGCGTGGCGCCGAACCCTATCAACACGCTCGCTCGAATCATCGGTGAGATCAAGGACCGTAACGGTCACGTCACGATCCCGGGCTTTTACGACGCGGTTCGACAGCCGACGGCCGAGGAGACCGCGGCTTGGAGGAAGAAGGACGCGAGCTATGCAGAGACGGTCCAGCGAATGTCGGGCGTGAAGGTGCTGGAGGGCGAACCCGAGTTCCTGACGCTGGAGCGCGCCGGCAGCCGACCCACTCTGGACGCCAACGGGTTCGTCGGCGGCTTCACGGGCAAAGGCGCGAAGACTGTGATACCGGCCGAAGCGTCGGCCAAGGTGAGTATGCGACTGGTGCCCGACCAGGACCCCAAGACGATCCTGGCCTCCTATCAGAAGTACGTCCGCGAGCTGTCGACGCCGGGCGTGGAGATCAGCGTTGAAGTGATCGGCTCGGCACCGCCGGTGACATGCGGCGTCGACAACTTCGCCGCGCGGACGCTTCGCGCGGCATACAAAGAGGCGTTCGGCAAAGACACGGTGCCGATTCGCGTCGGCGGATCGATCCCGGTCGCGGTCGATTTCCAGGAGGCGGTCGGCGGAGAGCTGGTGATCAGCGGTGTGACCCAGGCCGACTGCGCGATCCACTCGCCGAACGAACATTTCGTGATCGACAACTACCACCGGGGCATCGAAGCCGTGATCCGGTTCATCTGCGGACTCGCCGGAGGCGGCTGAGCTACTCGACCGGGACCAGCTCGAACGTCGCCTGCTCGGCGAGCGTCGGAGGCTCGCCTGACTTCGACGCCCGGACCATGGCCCCGTACTTGTTGCGGATGAGCCCCGAGACGGCGCGCGCCTCGTCTGGATCGGTAACGTGTCGCGGCCGGATCCTGATTGCCTCGCCGCCCCAGCTGCAGCGTCGCCTCGCCGCGTGCCTGCAGGTTTTGCGGCCAGTCACGCCGGAAGCCCTGGCCCGAACGGACAAAAAGTCGGCGGCCGTCGGTGGCGATCCAGATCGTCACCCGCCGCGGCTTGCCGGACTTGCGCCCG
>DATEGL010000138.1:0-3084 GCA_035280145.1 Candidatus Dormiibacterota bacterium
GGCCTGCAGGTCACGTTCTTCATTGGCAACGTGCTGCCGACCGTGCTCGGGACATTGTTCTCGGCCGTACTTTTCGTCACCGTCTGGAACTCGGACAGGTCCGCGCGTTGGGGCGCGACAATCGGACTGGTCGGTGCGGCCACGATCGGTGCCTTCGCCGCGGCGCTGAGCATCATCTGGCTGATCCTCGTCTACGACGCCGGCCGCATCGGCACCGGCTCGGCCCTGGCCTCGGTGCTCTATGACGGCACCGTCGAGGCGGGCGCAGCGAGCATCTTCATCGAGGGGCTCGTCGCATTTGGATTCGGAATGGCTCTGGCGCGCCTCTCTGCCGGATGGCGTCGCGTAGGTCTCGCAGGCGTCGTGATCGGGCTGTTGAACTTTGCGGTCGGCATCATCATGTTTGCGGCCACGTTCAAACCGGCGCGTTTCCACTGTTGGGAATCGGCACTTTCGTGGTGTGGACAGTAGTGGTCGGAGCCGGACTGGCCCTACGCGGCGTCACCGCGGTGAATCGCTGACCAGGTGAATGTCGGTCAGCCGGATTCTTCGGTTACCAGCGTGGTGGCGGAAGGCACCGATTCCAGCCTTGCGAGCGGAATGGGCCTGCCCGAGATCTCACTGACGCCATAGGTCCCGGCGTCGATGCGTGCGAGCGCCTTCTTGACCTGGTGCAGCTGCTGCATGTCGAGCTCGTTGGAGACGATCTCGTCTTCGCGGTCATAGATCCGCACCGCCTCGTCGTCCGAGTCTCCGACACCCTCTTCATCGCGCACGGTGTCCCGGATGTCGGTTTCCCGGGCCGAGATGCGAGTCTCGATCAAATGGCGTTCCTCGACCAGCCTCGTCCGAAAGTGAGCGATCTGCTCTGGTTTGAGCACCCCAATCACTACTCTAGGCCTGGTTCGGACACCCTGCCGGACGCTTAAGCGGGGTGCAAATCCGGTCCCAGCAGCTAGATTTCTGGCTCTCCAATGCCACGCCAGGACGCCTACGGACGCTGGATCTCCGACGACGGTGCTCTGTACTGGGACGGCCGCGCCTGGCAGCCTGTGGCCACGCCCACAGGCTACCCGGGCTACGCCCCGATGATTCCTGGCACGTACGCAGTGTCAAGCAGCAAAGGCAGCTGGGCGCTCGGCCTGGGCATCGCATCCCTTTTCCTGTGGCTGCTGCCGATCCTCGGCCTGCCTGTCTCGATCGCCGCAGTTGCATTGGGCCGCATGGCCCTGACCACGAGCACCGCGAGCCGCGGGCGCTGGGGCTTCATCCTTGGCCTGATCGGACTCGCCCTCTCCGTGGTCAACGCTGCGCTCGGCGTCTACCTCGCTCTGAACAAACCTGCCTAGCCCCGGGTCTCAGCCGAAGGTAAAGCAGAACGCTTCGACGCCGGGGTCGAGGAATTCGATCTCGAACCTGCGATCCACGATCGGCTGCGTCTGTCTGATCAGCTGATACGTCCGCTGCTCGACGACCGTCCCGTTCCCATTGGAGTCGACGTCCGCCCCGTGGGATGGTCCGGCGATCTCACCGTCCAGGAAGACGCGGAATGGAACAGTTGTCAGCTTCTTGGCCGGTCCCATGACCAGATTTACGTCGCGCGCGTGGCACTGGAAGCCGATTCGGCCGTTGGGTTGCTGAAGAACGCTCGCATCGGACCGGAATGTCCAGGTGCCGGACAGTCCCCAGTGATTCAGGCGTAGGCGCGAAGGCGCCGTGTATCTGTGCGGTCTGTCCGCCGCCTCGGCCGCGGCATCGAAGCCGGTGGCCTGCTCATAGCCAAGGTAGGTCTCCGGTGATCCGAGATCCTCCCAGTCGGCCTGCTCTTCGTCAGCGAAAGGATGGATGGTGACCAGGCCCTCTGGAAGGTTGCGAGCTCCGTCCTCTACGAGCAGCTGACGGATCACCATCTCCGACCGCTCGTAGTCGCCTTCACCAAATCGGTGATGCCTGATCCGCCCCTCGGTATCAGCGAAGTACAGGGCTGGCCAGTAGTGGTTGGCATACGCCCGCCACACCTCGTAGTCGCTGTCGACCGCGACGGGATAGTCGATCTGCCGCGCGCCAATAGCCCACCGCACGTTGTCGAGTTCGTGCTCGAACTTGAACTCGGGCGTATGCACGCCAATGGTGACCAGGCCGTTGTCTCTGTACCTCTGAGACCACGCTCGGTAATAAGCCTGCGTACGCAGCCAGTTGATGCACGTGTACGTCCAGAACTGAACCACGACGATGTGGCCGCGCAGGTCCCGCGGAGTGAGCGGTTGCGAGTTGAGCCACGCAGTCGCACCAGCGAAAGATCCGAGCGCACCTTCGACCGGCAAGTCGGCCGCCGCGACGCCAAGAGTCCTGGCGGCGCGATCTCGTTCCGTTTGCGTAGACATAACCCTCGCCTCCTCTCAGCAGCCGCCGACCCCGATGATCGCGTCCACGAAAGCCCGCTGGGCATCGTGCGGGCTCCGAGGTGCCGGTGCGATCCACGCTAGACCTTCTGGCGGCGCTGTCAAGCGCCTTGTGCGAGAGCGACCCTCAGGCCGACCTACGCCAGCTTGCGCACTGCATCGCCGACATGCACCTTCCCGCTCCTCACGACGCGGGTGTTGATCCCGCGGAGGTTCATGGCGGTGCCCTCGGACGAGTTCACGAACACGCGCGCGATCTGGCCAAAACGCGCGGCAAACTTCTCGCAGCCAAGGTGAGGCGAATCGCTGACCTCGATCACTGCGGAGCCGATCGCGAGCCTTGTGCCTGCGGGCAGGTTTTCAGGGCTGAGGTCGAGATCGGCGTACAGCTGATCGCCGGCGAGCGCCCAACGTGATCGGTCGCCGGCCACCAGCTCGGCCGCGCGTGCGTTCATGACCGTCACCTGTGACTTCGGGTTGGGCTTGCTGCCCTGGCTCCACCTGTCGACCACGAGGCCCCTGTCGACGTCGAGCTCGGCCGAGGCTAGCTCGACGCGGT
Organism: Candidatus Dormiibacterota bacterium; assembly: GCA_035280145.1. GTDB lineage: Bacteria > Chloroflexota > Dormibacteria > Dormibacterales > Dormibacteraceae > 40CM-4-65-16. The sequence goes on from DATEGL010000138.1 coordinate 2,962, forward strand.
CGTCGACAGCCGGCCTGGCCACGATGAGCTCGAGCGTCCCGACCTCTGTAGGCGATTCTCGGACGCGCTCGATCCCATCGCGCAACTCCGGGAGCGTGCGCTCGCCTGGTCTGACTTCGACTG
>DATEGL010000139.1:0-2189 GCA_035280145.1 Candidatus Dormiibacterota bacterium
CTCGCCGAGACGCTGGACGAGGAACGGTTCTGCCTCGAGAAATTCGGCCGCCGCCCGGTCGAGCTCATGGAAGACCTGGGCTGGACCGGCGACGACGTCTGGTACGCGCACGGCATCCACCTGAACGACGCCGAGGTCAGCAGGGTGGCCGAGGTGAGGACTGGCATCGCGCACTGCCCGTCGAGCAACATGCGGCTCGGAGCCGGAGCATGCAGGGTGGAAGACCTGCTGAAGGCCGGCGGCCGCGTGGGATTGGGAGTCGACGGCTCCGCCAGCAACGAGGACGCCAACCTGGCAATGGAGGCGCATCAGGCGCTCCTGCTCGCCAGGGTGCGGGCCACGTCACCAGGCGCTCTCGATGCTCGGACGGCGTGGCGACTGGCCACGAAGGGCGGGGCCGAGTGCCTGGGTCGTGACGACTGCGGCACGCTGGAACCAGGCAAGTGCGCGGACATCTCGTGCTTCCGGGTCGACGATCTCGCTCACGCCGGGATCAAGGACCTGCTCGCGGGGCTGGCGCTGGCGCCGCCGTCCAGGGCTGAGACTGTGGTCGTGAATGGACGCGCCGTGGTGCGCGAGGGCAGGCTGTCGACCGCGGAGGAAGACGAGATCGCGCGCGAGATCGCGGCGACTAGCGCAATCCTCTCTAGAGGTGATTGACCCCAGCGCCTGAGGGCAGGCTCGCGCTGAAGCCTCCTGCGGTCAATGCCACCGAACCGTCAGCCCCGATCGTCACCTGGAAGGTCGAACTCGCCGTGGTGTAAACAGCCCCGGTGGTCGCGTCGATCACTGCGATCGACGCGTTCCCAGTCGCATTCGCCACATGGCTGTGTGACCCGAGCGATGTGATGGAAGTAGAGGTGATGATGCGGTAGGCGTCGTGCTGGGCGCCGTCTGCACCTGTGACCTGGACGCGCGTGATCCAGACCAGCGAGCCATTGGGCGTGGAGCCCGGTTCGAACTCGAACCCGATCTGCTGGCCGGCGCCCGCGATGAAACCGCCGCGCGTCGGCTGAGCCGCCACTGCCGCTCTCAGGTCCTCGCTCGTGACGAAAGCATTCGGACTGTCCGAGCCCGATGCGGTAACCAGGCGCGCGCGCACGCTGAACGCGCCGGGAGCCAGGTTGGCGCTGTTGACACTCGCGGTGCCGTCGCTCCCCACCCTCGCGTAGGAGAGGGACACATTTCCCGCGCCATCAGTCACGTCGAACCGGAGCCACACCTGGTGATTTGTGAAATTGAACTGAGTTTCGTTCCCGAGCGGCGTGGCCAACCCGCAAAACCGCGGACTAAACGGTTAATTAACATCTCGATTGAGGGCAATGCCCGATCCGGGAACTCGTCCACGAACGAGTGTGCGGACCGTCCGACCCCGAATCCTCTGTCCCTCGTGCGCGCTGAACGGGTTCTTGTAGAGCAGGTCCTCACGCTTGATGGTCCCGGTCCAACTGAGGTCTACGAGCCACAGGTCGGCGTCGAATCCAGGCGCGATGTCGCCTTTGCCCTTCAGCCGAAATCGCTGGGCGATATTGGTTGCAGTCACCGCCGCAACGCGAGGTAGGTCGAATTCGTCTTGCGCGAGCAGCAGCTGGCGGGTCGACTGACATCCGGAAATGCCACCCCAGATCTTTCTGAAGTCGTGGCCCTGCTTGAGGTCCAGCGTGCTTGGCGAGTGGTCCGAGACGACAATCGGCATCACGGGCATGCGCTCGTTCCTCAACGGCGGCGCGCACTTGGCGGTGCCGCCGATCCGCGCCAGGTCTTCCTCCGTGTACAGCAGGTAGTGAGGGCACGTTTCGCCGCTGACGTGGATGCCGTCAAGCAGCTGTGCGCCACGCCTGCTGCTCACGTGCACGACGTGGCAGCGGCATCCCGTTTCCGCGGCCAGCGCGGTGACCGTTTGAATCGCGGAGACCTCGGCATCAACCGGCCGCGAATCGAGAAACTCGCGTGGGGTGGGGCCCGAAGGTTCGGGAAGCTCTGCCGGGTCTTCGGCATGGACAAGGAGGATCGAGTCGAGCTCAACGATCCTCTTCATCGCTTCGCGCAGCGTTCGCTCGTCGCAAGCTGGGAATTCGTCGATGCCGCTCGGGCACATGAACGCCTTGAAGCCCATGACGCCGCGATCCACCAGCGCTGCGAGCTGATCGAGGTTGCCCGGCACCAGCCCACCCCACAGGCCGTAGTCC
>DATEGL010000140.1:0-2476 GCA_035280145.1 Candidatus Dormiibacterota bacterium
CGCCGCCAAGGCCGTGAACCCTGAGATCCGGGTCATCGGTGTCCAGTCGGATGCGGCGCAGGCGGCCTACCTCAGCTGGGAGGCCGGCAAGCTCGTCGAGTCACCCAACCGAACGCGAGCCGAAGGACTTTCCACGGCGACTCCGTTCGAGCTGCCGCAGCGGATAATTCGGCGGCTCCTCGACGATTTCGTGCTCGTGTCAGATGACGAGATCGATGCCGCCACGCGGATCATGATCGAGAAGACGCGCACGCTGGTGGAGGCGGCGGGGGCGGCCGCGGCGGCGGCCGCCCTCAAGCTAGGGGAACAGATTCGCGGTCACAGGGTCGCGCTTATCTGCAGCGGCGCCAACATCAGCCCGGCGCAGCTGAAAGTCCTGTTCAACGACTGAACCTCAGACGCCACTCTTTCAGACACCGCTTTTGGCGAAATCGACCTGCGAGGCCCAGATGAAGCACGCGTTCTTGGCCGTCTTGGAGCCGCACACGCCGGACGATTGGGCGGGGTCGGTGACCTGTTTCGTGACGTAGATCGAGACGATCTTCAGGTTGTTGTCGCCGTTCTGGTCGAAATCGTAGGTCCCGATCACGCCGACGAATCCTTTGGTCTTCGCCATCTCGACACGGACCTGCTCCCGGCTCGGCTTGTTGCCGCCGGCGTCTCGGACGGCCCGGTCGATTGCTTGCATCAGCGCATTCGCCGCGTCGTAGGCCTGCATCGTGTAGCCGCCGAAGTCGTTCGCACCGGTGAACGCCTTGCGAAACGCCGCGATCGCTGAAGCCGCGCCCGGCACCTTGGTCGCGTCAGCGCCTGCAGAGGTCGCATATACACCGGCCTCGTTGCCGGTGGCCTGGTCGATGCAGTCAGTGGTCTCGATGCCGTCACCACCACCGAAAGGCACGTCCCAGCCGAGCTGTTTCATCTGCGCCCGGGGGATGCAGATGTTCTGGTCGTCGGTGCCGCCGACGTAAACGGCGCCCGCGTTGGCGGACTTGAAGGCCAGGAGAATCGACTTGAAGTCGCTGCCCTGCTGATCCTTCTTGTAGCTCGAGTGCTTGACGACCGTGCCGCCGAGCTTCTTGAACTCCTGCTCGAAGGTGCCGGCGATGCCCACACCGAAGACCGTGCTGTCGTCCAGGACGGCTACCGACTTGATGTTCAGCTGCTTGTAGTAGTAGTCGGCCATCGAAGGCCCCTGGTAGTCGTCTGTTGTAACCACCCTGAAATAGTTGTTGGGATTGCCTGCCCGCAAATCTTGCGGGTGGTACGTGCAGCCCGCTATGTCCTTGGTCAGGCACGGGTTGGTGTTGGATGGGCTGATCATCGTGAAGTGAGCGGGCGCTGCGATCGGGATTTCAGCCTTGGCCACGGCTGAGTTGTACGGCCCGATCATGCCGAGGAAACCCGTGTCACTCAGCATCTTCTGCACGTTCTCGACGCCGGCGTCGGACGAGTACGAACCCTGCCGGCAGTCGTCGAATCCCTGGAACTGGACGGTGAACCCACCGACCCCGCCTGCGGCGTTCCTCTGCTGGATCGCGAACTGAACCCCGTTCTGCGTGGCCTGGCCGCCGACGGTGCAGACCGGGAGATCGGAGCCGATCTTGAGCGTGCCCTTGCTTCCGCCGGTGCCAGACGACGAGCCGCACGCGAAGGTGACCAGCGTTGCGATGGCGAGGATGACCACGCCCCTGGATCGAACCATCTAGTTTCTCCATCCGGCGCGTTCCGGGTCCCGCCCTCTTCCCTTGTCGGGGCTGGGGCCGCCGGCGGAACCGGTCTGCTCCGGCAAGCGATGCGCCCTGCGGCATTGTAATAGGTATGAAGGTTTTAAGCTATTACCTCGTACTCTCTTGGCGACGTGCCGGCCCTGTTCGGAAGCCCCCCGCCCTCCGCCATCCCGCACGACTGGGGCGTGTCCCCGTGCCTCGACCTGATCAACAGCCACTGGAGCGATCACCTCGGCAGCGGCGCCTCTTACGACCGCCTGCCGGTCGCCAGGTTCCGGCGTGCCTTTCTCGGCCGTTGGCATCTGGACGCAGGTGACCTCGACGATCCGCAGCTGCAGAGTGAGCTGGCGCACCTTCGTGCGCTGCTCCGCAATGTGCTCGAGGGCTACGCCTCGGGGCGGCCGATGACCGAGTCGACGAAGCGGCGGCTCGAGGCCGAGATGAACCGCGCCCCGCTAGCGCTGAACGCGTCGTTGCAGCACCGCCGGTCTGGCGGGCGACGAGATGCCGTGCTCGCCGAGATCGCGACCTCGGCGGCGCAACTCATCGCCGAGCGCAGGACAGTCAAGGTGTGCGCCAACCCGAACTGCAGCTGGATGTTCGTCGATGAAAGCCGGCCGGGCACGCGCCGGTGGTGCAACACGGGCGTCTGCGGCAGCCTGATCAACGTCCGCCGATACAGGCACGCCCACCGGGACTAGAGTTGGTCGCGATGGCGATCGCGAAAGCGCAGCGAGCGGAGCGAG
>DATEGL010000141.1:0-2672 GCA_035280145.1 Candidatus Dormiibacterota bacterium
GCCGGCGGCCGGACGTACGACCTCCTGCCCGCCAGCGTTACTGGTCACTACTGGGCGAACGGAATCCTGCTCGCTAGCACGATAGAAACACCTCGCTACTGAAACCGGCGGCATCGATCTGCCAGCCGGCGCGGCCGGACCAGTCGCCGGCAAACCCGTACGTGAACTGCCACACGAATGCGTGTGGACTGGCTGGAGGGTTGGTGACGATCCTGGGCGCGTCGCGCTCGTTGATCACCACCTCCGTGTGCTGAGACATTCGCGAGCCGAGCAGGACGTCAGTGCCTGCGACAGTGCCGGTCGCGAACTGGCCGACGAACATCACGGTCGAGTTCGAGTACAGATCGCGGGCTCGGACGAGGATCGGACCGGTTATATGTTCGTCCGTGTAAACGGTGGCGCTGTAGTAGCGGCCCCATGCCGTCGAGGTCGGGGCCGATCCTCGGTACCAGTACAGCGGACCGGCGCCGAGTGCGGAGTTGTCTGCGTTGAAAGGACCGCGGTTGCACGCGGCATCGGGCTGCAGCAAAGGCAAATTCAATGGTCTGGACTCCAGTGCCGCCAGCTGCGAGTGATACGTGTCACTGCCTGGCGCTGGCTTGTGCAGTCCGTTCCAGTCCGCAAGGAGACGGCCCCCGATGACGATGCCCGCCATCAACACGACGATCAGCACTGCCGCGACCAGCCCCAACGTGCCGCGGAGTGGCTTTGTCCAGCGAGCGCCTCGCCGGCGCGACAAGACCACGCGGTCTCGGTCATCGGCGATCACATAGGCCACGACCCTGCGCTGCAGGTCCGGAGCCGGTGGCGTGACGTCGCCGAGCGCAGCATGGATCTGGGCTCGCAGGCTCATTCCAATGCCTCCTGGACATCGAGATCCGGACGCAGCCGGTGGATCGCCCGATACAGGCGAGCACGCGCCGCATCGGCCGAAGCTCCGACCACAGCCGCTACATCGGCCAGCGGCATATCGAGGTAGAAGTAGAGGACCACCACCAGCCGGTCCTCGTGTGAGAGACGGATCAACGCGCGACGAAGGTCCGCTCGAATCACTACATCCTCTTCAGAGGACATGGTCGAAAGGCTGCCTGGCAGGGCCAGCCAGCCCGTCCATTTTCGGCGCCGCGCGTTGCGGCATTCGTTGGCGACGATGCCCAAGAACCATGCTCGAAGCCGGGTGCGGTCTCGCAGGCTGGGGAGCTTGCGCCACGCGATGAGGGATGCCTCCTGGACGACGTCTTCGGCAGCAGGCGCGTCGTGGAGCATGGCGCAGGCCAGCCGGTATGCGGGCAGGACCAGCGGAGCGAGCAGGTCCGTGAAGGACTGCTCGCTCACTCGCTCCTCTACTCGCTCCTCCAGGCCAGCTCGGCGGTCCACCGCTCGCTGCAAAGAGTCTGTACCTCGCAGCCGGGATTTACTTGGCCCTGGGATAGCGGTAGGGCTCGGATGTGTTCGCAGGTGATGGCTCGGTGACGAACGCATGCGATGTCGAGTTGGTAGTCGTGGTGGCCGAAGGGGACGAGCTCAAACCCCGCAGGGCATAGCCGCCTAGGCCGCCGATCAAGATCGCTGCCACCAGGGCCACGACAAACGCGATGACGACGCCGGTCGGGATCCGCGTTCCGCGGAACGCTGCTCTTGCTTCCATCTCGGGTCTTCTCCTTGTCTTCGTTCGGTAGCGAGTGCCGGCGCCGTGGCTTTCGCCTGCCTATTCACGTCGCCGGCACGCCGTTTTGTGACAAGGAAGGGCAGCCGGGTCGCCAGTACTCTGGCCTAGCCCTTCAAGATCAGCTGCTCACTGAACCCCCGGCCATCTATCTGGATCCCCTGGCATTCCGAATGTCCCTCTTTCAGAGCTGACTGGGCCAGGAGCTGCCGCTCTCCCGTGCCTGGCTTGGTGCCCATGTCGACGAGCAACTCGGTCTTGAGCTGCGGGCGGACGGAGTCTCCAGACGGACCGTACGCATACGAGCCACCCCAGAGTGCGGCCTGCTGCGTCTTGAGATCGCGGCTCCGGAGCAGAACGAGCCCGGTCACCTGCTTGCTGATGTAGATGTTCGCGTGATAGGTGATGCCCCATTCGTCCTGCGTGGGCGCGGACGCGCCCTGAATGGCCACGCGCCCGCTGCTTTGACGTCCGGTGACACCGTCGAAGGGCGTTTCGACGCACGCATCAGTTGACTTCATTACAGGCAGAGCCAGCGGGATCGCTTCCAGCCGCGCCAGCTCGGCCTGGTCGATCACGTCGCCTTGCGGCGGCGGCGGGTTGTGCACCGTGGTCGTGCGTTGAACCAAACGCTGTCCGACCACAAGACCCACGGCAATCAGGGCCACGACAATCACGACAGCCACGAGCGACAGTGGCGCTCGCATGCGAATCATCAGTCTCCTTCTCCTCTCTCGAGTCGGCGCATCGCGGCGGACTGTTTCGACGACGCGCTCTGCTATGCCCCCAGTCGAGGGCGTGATGGTGTCAAACGCGGAGTGGATGTCGGTCCGGAGGCTCACTTGAGGACCTCCTCGATCGACACCTCTGGACGCAGCTTCCTGATCGCTCGGTAAAGCCTCGCCCGGGTCGCACCTACTGAAGCGCCGGCGACGGTGGCCACTTCGTCCACCGGCATGTCGAGATAGAAATACAGGGCGACGACGAGGCGATCGTCATGCCCGAG
>DATEGL010000142.1:0-8522 GCA_035280145.1 Candidatus Dormiibacterota bacterium
GTACCTCCAAATCCTCGGCAGGCGAGTTAGAATCGCCACCGCACGCTGGAGGGTAGTCCGGCCGGCATCGTCCGGGCCTCAGCGCGATTACAAGGGGAGGCCAGACGGTGAGCTTCGTGGATCGGACTTTGACGTGTCGTGACTGTGGGCGTGAGTTTCTCTTTACGGCTGGGGAGCAGGAGTTCTACCAATCCCGGGGGCTGCAGAACGAGCCCCGGCGCTGCCCGGAGTGCAGGGCGGCGAGGCGGGCCGCGGACGGCAACGGCCGAGCCAGGGTCATGCACGACGTGATCTGCTCGAACTGCGGCAAGCCGACGCAGGTGCCGTTCGTACCGACGGGCGCACGGCCGGTCTACTGCCTGGACTGCTTCCAGACGGTAGGGAGGCGCTAGAGGCCCTCCGGCGGCTGCGCCGCCACCTCCCCCGAACGGGGAGGACCATGTCGGGTCAGGCGATCGCGATCGGGCGCACGGGTGAGCCCGTGGCGCCTCGCATCTTGAGCGGCAGGCACACGAAGGCGAATTCGTAGACCTTCGCCGCCGCCAGCTCCTCGAGGTAGAGGTTCTCGAGGATCGGAACCCCCGCCCGGACGAGCAGCAGCACGTGGCCCGGAAGCGTGGCGTCGAGCTCCGGGTCGCGCGCCGAGCTCATAAGGTCGAATGCCATGTTGTCCGCCCCGACCGCTCGGACCTTTCTGTCGATAAGCCAGCGCGAGCCCGCCGCGCTGACGCCTGCGGCCTGCAGGTACTCCGCAGACTTCGACCACAGCGGTCCATACCCGGTGCGCACAAGAACCACGTCACCTGGACGAATCTCGGCTTTCACCGAGCGCTCGAGGTCGGCGGGCGTGATCGCGTAATCCGGTTCGAGGCGGCGTTCGCCCGCCACGTCGAGGAGGACTCCACGGGCGACGATCGGCCCCATCGTTTCGATGCCCAGCTTGCGGAAGCCGGCGGAAGTCTGCACGCCTTCGTCGACGTCGATGCCCCCGTGCAGCTTCAGGTTCTCGGCCTGGTGCGCAAGCGCGTCGATGTGAGTGCCTGAGTGCTCGGGCATCACCACGATGCCCGAGGCGCCGGTTCGCGCCTCGCCCGCACCCCTCGCGTGGTGGCGGTGCAGGAAGTAGTTGAAACCCGGCGCGTGGGCGGGGTGAGATGGAGCGCCCGCATAGCGAAGCTGCTCGAGGTCGAAGATGCGCGCCGCCTCGAGCGACTCGAGGAGACCCGAGATCAATCTCGGTAGCGGTAGACGATCCGGCCGCGCGTTAGGTCGTAAGGCGACAGCTCGACCCGGATTCGGTCGCCGGGCGTGATGCGGATGAAATAGCGCCGCATGCGCCCGGCGGCGTAGGCGATCAGCTTGTGGCCGCCCTCGACCTCGACCTCGAACATCGCGTTCGGCAGCGCCTGGGAAACGACCGCGTCCATGACCACGGCCTGTTCTTTCTGGTCGCCATCCTCGCGTTCCTTGTTGCGCGCCTTCTCGGGTCGCCGCGGACCTCGGCGCTGATTCTTGGCTTTGCCCAAAACGTTTGAAGTCTAAAGGCGGGCGGAGTTCGCCGCGAGACGCGACTCGACCGTCTGGGCTAGATCGGCCGACAACCGATCGGCGATGACAAGGCGTTTCAACGTCTCGAGCCATCGCCTGTCTTTATCGACAGCCTCCGCAATGAGACGGGTGCCTTCGTCGAGGTCGCCGGCTTCGACCAGGCTCAATCCTGTCCAGAACCGCATCTCGATCAGCTCCGGCGCGATGCCAAGCGCTCGAACGCGCTTTTCGGCAGCGGCTTTCTTATCACCACCTTGCGATATCGCATCCGCTTCGCGATGAGCCTGCAACGACCGCCGGATGTGCAGCAGGCGTCGCAGCTCGGGAAGGGGCTCGGGCGAGTCATCCACGCGCAGGTCGATGGTCCTGTCCTCCCACGACTTGCCGGTTGGCTTTCCCGTCACGACCAACATCGCCGCCGACTGCTTGCCGCGAATGTCGCCGCCTTCAGCCTCGGCGGCGTCGAGTGCGGCGAGCATTCGCTCAGCGATGGGCTCTTTGCTCCTGGTGTAAGCCTCGAACATCGCATCCCAAACGGTGTCCTTCTCCATGAGGTTCGCCTGCACGCTGAATCCGTCGCCGATCCGGTGGCCGGCCGCAGGGATGCATTTCGCGCCGGTGTGAGTGGCCACATCGCCGGACGCATCGACAAGGGAGACCTGGCGACGCTCGGGTTCCGTGTCGCCGGCGAGCAGGGCTTTCAGCGCTTGCGTGGCGGTGTAGCCGGCACGCATGTAGTCGAGGCCGAGCGGGCCGAAGCTGACGTTGACCATCGACTGCGTGGCGACCGCGCCGACTCCGGCGATTGCCCAGGGCACCACGGGCCCGACCTGGAAGTAGTGCGACTGCACCGCGACGCCAAACTCGCCGGTCTGCCTGTCCCTCGCGACGATGGAATAGGTCATCTCAATCCTCCCCGTAGCGGAGCTCGCGCGGTCGCGACGAGCGCCAGCGCTCGATCCACGTGCCCTGTACCTCCGGCTGCTTCGGCTCTGCCTCGAGCGCGCGCACTGCATTCTCGACTCGCGCCGTGAACTGACGGGACCCTTCTTCGGGATGCGGCGTCATCGGCTTGCCGATGCGGACGCGAATTCGTCCTGGCACGGGCAGCGGCTGGTGGCGCGGCATGATCTGGAACGCGCCCTGTATGTGCATTGGAACCACAGGAGTGCCGGTTTCCTTCGCCAGGTGTCCCACTCCCGGCTTGAATTCCTGGATCCGACCGTCGGGCGAGCGGCTGCCCTCCGGAAACAGAACCAGGTTCCACCCGGATTTGAGCAGCTGGCTCGAGCTGTGCAGCTGGCCCTGCGCACCGCCGGTGCGCGAGAACGGGAACGTGTTGAGGAACAGGCTGACGATGTTGCCGAGGATCGGATGCTTGAACCAGTAATCGGCGGCTGCGGCGACGACAGTGTTGTCGCGCGTCTTGTCGGTCAGCGAGTGAAGGATGAGCGAGGTGTCGGCGTGGCTCGAATGGTTGGCCGCGAAGATGACGGGGCGCTTCAGCTCGCGCACCCACTCCCGGCCCTCGATCTTCGGATGCACCATCGCCTCGGTGAAAGGCAGCAGGAGGAGGTGCTGGATCAGGTACCGGATCGATCGCACCGGCTCGACCCGCGCCCAGCCGAGGTCGCTGGCCGGCGCCGGGACCACGGCCCCTGGCTCGGGCCAGGTATGCGGCCGGGGCGAATCCCAGTGCCACGCCTTGCGCACGCGACGCACGTCGTCGAGTGTGCTGCCGACGACGTTCGCCGCTCGGGTCAGCGGGCCTGCTGAATACCAGGCCACTACTCGACCTCACACAGCATGATCGGCGGCGTCCGGAGGTGCGTCACGCTGGGATAGCGACCCACGGTTTGCTCGGCCATCTCCAATGCGTCTTCCAGTGTCGTCGCCGCTTTGAAGCCGAGACGGTGGACCACGTCGCGCTCGCCTCCCACCACGATGATGTCGCCGGCATGCTCCATCGCGTGAGCCGCCCAGTACCAGGCGTAGAAAGGGTGAGCGCCGTGATAGGCGTGCGACTTGCGGTACAGCTGGCGGAACCACGGATCCTCGGCAAAGCGCAGCTCATACCTGCTCTCGATCTCAGCTGGATCGCGAGTGTCGGCCAGCACCTCGTCGTAGAAGTCGATGTAGCTGGGGTGCTGCACCGCGTCGAACTCGTAGCGCGTTGGGTGCGTGAGGATCAGCACACCGCCTTTGCGAAGCACGGGCTTGTGGCGGTAAAAATTGAACAGGTAACCCGCGCCCATGCAAACCACCAGCACTGGGTTCATGGGGGAGTTGACGTTGTAAGGCCCGAGGTACGGCACGCCAATGGTGACGATGTCCGTCTGGCCCTCCACCGGCACGGCGATCTGCCGGTTGACCGCGTCGAGCGTCTTGTCGTGCACGGCGTCGACCTGGCCGGCGTTCACCGCCGTCAGGCCGTAAGGCGCGCGCATGGCGTGAAAGACGCTGCGCTTGAAAGCGGGAGGCGCAAGGTCCGTCATCTGTTTGGTGGCAAGAAACATCGCCTGGTCCTGCGCGGTCCAATCGGTCTCGCGCTTCTGCATGAAATTCGCGATCGCCGGAAAGGCGTGGTTGTTGACTGTCGTCTCGATGTGGAAGACGCGCACCGTGTCTTCGATGAGCTGTCCCTGGCGAATGCATGAGTGGTGCAGCGCCGAGTCCGGCGGGTTCATGTACGAACGCGAGCCAAGAAGCGTCTTCACGTTGTGATGGGCGCGAATGCCTCGATACGACGCCAGGCCCGTCGACATCGATTTGTGGCCGCCGTCCATTGGAACCAGGGTCAGGTTGATGTAGATCACGAGGTCTGACTCGGCCGCCCGGCGGTTGAGCGTGACCTCCTCCCCATGCGCCGTCTTGCCGACATAGACGTTGTTCTCGGGGTCCTCACCGTCGTGCTGATACAAGCGCTCCGGGTAGAAGGTCGTGAAGATGCGCTCGCCCACGATGTGGCGAAGCTCGTCCTCCGTCATCCGGCGGTGCAGACCGAGCGCGGCGATGATGTGGACGTCTTCGACGCCGGCTTCGGCGGCCATGTCAATGACCTCTTCCATTACGACCTGCCGCACGTCAGGAGCTGCCATCGGCGGCAGCGGCAGCGAGAGGTCGTCGAACGCGATGGTCAGCTTCATGCCGCGGCGCAGCAATGACTTGAGGGGGTCGTCTTCGAGCGGCCTGGCGAGGGCACGCTTGATCGCCCGCTCGGGATGCGCTATCGGCTCCAGCGGGTCGGGCGGATACACGATCCGAGCGCCCAGCGGCAATTTTTCGAGCCGGATGCCTTCGCCGAAGTGAAAAAGAACCGGCGGCGTGTTGCGATCGACTTCTATGACTGCGCCAGGTCGGCCCATTTAGATCCTCAATCGTCGCAGATCAAATGCGACCTTCACCGCGCCCAGCCGGCCGGCGCTCATCGCGTACGCGATGGCGTCGCGGTACTCGCCGAGCCCGAACAAAGGCCCTGTCAGCTCATCCAGCTTCAGCTCCGGCGCCGCTTCTAGAGCGAGCTCGAATGTGCGCCGGCCCTCGCGCCTGGGCTCCGACCCGTAAGCGTAGGCGCCGGTGACGGTCAGCTCGCGCTGCCAGATCGGCGCCCAGTCGACCTTCTCCTCGCCCGGCATGCCGACGGCCACCACGGTTCCGCCCTCGCGCGTGAAGCGAACCGCGTCGTTGAGGCTGTCGGCCCGCCCGACGCACTCGAATGTGATGTCCGCGCCGCCCAAAAGCAACGAGCGATTCATCATCCCGTCCAGCCGACGCGCGGCGGTCGCGAACCGAATGCGCTGGAAAGCATCTGCGGGCGCGATGACCTGGTCCGCGCCCAGCCGGCGCGCGAGGTCGCGCTGGGTTGGGTGCTTGGCGATGGCGATGAGGCGAGCGGGTGGCGTGAACAGCCGGACGGCGGCGACGGTCAGCAGGCCGATCGTCCCGGCACCGGATACGACGACGATGTCGTCCTTTGTCGCGCCACCTCGCAGCGCAGCATGGATGCAGCAGGCGAACGGCTCGATCAACACCGCGGCCTCGTCGGTCAGCGTCGCCGGAACGGGGTGAAGCTGGCTTGGGTGAGCCACCAGCACCTCGCCCCAACCACCGCCGGTGTCAGCGCAGTACCCCGTCTGGAGCCCGACCTCGATCGGCCCCTCGGTCACGTTGTAGCAGAGGCCCGGCCGCCCCTCGGCGCACCTCGGGCACGGTGGATCGATGCCGCGGACCCGGCAGCCCAGCGCCGGCTCGATCACCACGCGTGATCCGTCGTCGAGCACTCCGACGACCTCATGGCCAGGCACGAACGGGTAGCTGGTGAGCGGGTCGAGGTAGAGCGAGACGTGGCCGCTGATCGCGGACAGGTCGGAGCCGCAGATTCCGCTCAGACTCGGCATGACCCGGATCCAGTCGGGCGCCGGAAGATCGGGCTCGGGGACGTCGCCCAGCTTCAGCATCGACAGCGCGCTGGTGGCCACGTCCGGCCGCCCGCCGGCCGCCTTCACCACCGCGAAGGCAGGGATCGACCTCTCGTACTGCAGGGCTAGCGTCGAACTGCCTCCCGGTACTCCGGCGAGCGAGGGTCGGGCATCGGCAGGCGCCAGTTGCCAGGGGCCATCCGCCAGCGCTCGATGCGCCACCCGCGCTGCCCGGCAATCTGCGAAAGGCGCGCGTCCGGGTTGACCACCACCGGCGTTCCGACCAGCTCGAGCATCGGCAGGTCGGACAGCGAGTCCGCGTAGGCGAAGCTGTCGCGAAGAACGACCCCGTTGCGGTCCGCGTATTCCTCGAGCAGTGCACCTCGGGCCTCGCCGGCGGGAGGCGGCGACTGCAGGTCGCCGGTGAGGCGGCCGTCTTTGACGAGCAGGTGCGCACAGTCGACCTCGACGCCAAGTAGCTCCGCGAGCGGCTCGACCACGACGTCCAGCGCACCTGTCAGCAGCAGCACGCGGTGACCCGATCGCTGGTGCTCGCGAATGCGGCGCATGCCCTCGGGGTATATGCGGCGCAGCGTGACCGCGTCGAGGGCCTCACCGCCCAGCCGTTTCATCACCGCCGGGTCGAGACCGTCGTACTCGCGATAGAAGCTGCGCTGAAACTCGGCGCGTGAGCGCCGCTCAAGGTAAAGCCATCGCGGCGCTTGGCGGAGCATGCGGGCCATGAACGCTGGCCAGTCTTCGAGGGGTTGGGCGCGCAGGCGCATCCACAGGAAGTACTCGACGACGTTGGTCTCGACCAGCGTGCCGTCGACGTCGAACACGGCGAGCACGTCGCTGCGACCGGCGCGGCGGTCGATGGCCGAGCGCACCGAACTGGTCTCCGGTTTCGGTGCGGTGCTGCCACTCGGCTGCCTGCCCTTGCGCGCGACGGTCTCCGCTCGAGACATGCGCACGACAGTTGGAAAGTGCACATCCTGGAAGTAGTGCGTCCAGTCGTACTGCGCCGGATCGAACGGAAACGTCTTGCGTTCCGATGCAGGAACCGTCTCCCACAACGCGAGCACGTTCCGCGTGTCGAAGATGCAGTCGACCTCGGTGTAAACGCCGTAGAGCTGGATGAGGTTGAGCCCGCGGTCGAGGCGATCGCGCTCGGCGTTGAGGTCATCCGAAAGCTGGGCGACGTTCGCACCGAGTGGCAGCCTCTCCACTAGCCACTGCGCCGCCTCGACGAGGCGGAGGGCGGTGCGGGCCTGGGTCGAGATCTCCTGCCTTGTCGGAAACGTCCACGACGGCGTCCCGATGGCCTGGCCGTAGCGGTCGCGCAGAGGATGCTTGGTGAAGTAGTCCGCAGCCTCGTCGGCCATGCGCCGCAGACGCAGCGGATTGCGGCTCCCGGACGCAGCGTGATAAACGCGGGGCTTCGAGTCCGGCGGCGGATTGGCGGCAACGGCCAGCACCGTGTTGACGACGAAATCGGCCGGGATGATGTCGAGCAGCGAGTCCGGAAGGCCGGAAAAATCGCGCAGGACGTTGCGCCCGAACGCCAGGATCAGCGGCTCCGCCATGCGAAAGCCTTCGAGCCAGCCCGCGAACGGTTCGGCAAGCGCGCTCTCGATGATCGACGGCCGCACGATCGAGAGCGGGATGTCGCCGTGAAGCTCGACCACAGCGAGCTCTGCCATCGCCTTGGTGAAGGAGTAGATGTCGGAGAAGCCCATCGCGTTGGCCTGCACGCGGCCGCGCTCTATGAGGCGATCTTTCACCCATTTCTCGCGCAGCCTCTCGGTCGTGCGGGCGACCGCGGGAGTTCCGGCGGGGCCCATTCGCGAACGCGCCTCCCGCCGCAGCTTGTTCAGGATCTCGGGCCGCCTCGATTCCTCTTCGACCGGGGTGTGGAGGTTGGTCATCACCTCGGCCTCGTGCCGCCAGTTGAGCCCCGGGTCGAGCGGGGGCTCCTCACGCACGACGCCGCGCAGCATGCCGCCGACAAACGCCGTCGAGATGTGCACCAGGTGAGGCTTTGCGCCGCTTGCGTTCAGCGCCTCGACGAGGCGCGCCGCGCCAAGCAGGTTGGTCTGCGCTGAGAGGTCAGCCGGATTGTCGAACTCGACCGCAGCCGCCGAGTGGATGACCACGTCGCTGGAGCGGAGGTCGTCCAACCCTCTCTCGTCGAGGCCGAGACCATCGCGCCCGAGGTCGATCCCGACCACGTTCAGCTTGGCCCTGACGAGTTGGGTGAAGCCTTCCTCGCCAAGCTCGTCCTTGAGCCGCTTGAACGCCGGGCTGGAGAGAACCTCTCGCTCGAGTCGATCGCCGGCGGGGCGTCGGGCGCTCGAGCGGATGGCGAGGTTTAGGCGACCGATGTCGGGGATGGAGCGCAAGCATTTCTCGACAATCGACTTGCCGAGGAAGCCGGTGCTCCCCGTGACCAGGATCGTCTTGCCCTTCAGCGCCTCGGCGATCACGACCGCCTGATTCTAGGTCGGCAACTCTCCGCGGCCGGGAATCGGCACCGCCACCACGTCCGAACCTGCG
>DATEGL010000143.1:0-3821 GCA_035280145.1 Candidatus Dormiibacterota bacterium
TCAGGCGCCGCGCTCGTTGAACCTCTTCTTGGCCGAGTGCCGGCGTCGCTTGTCGACGTAGAGCGCTTTGTCCGCCGCCTGGTACATGGCCTGCCAGTCGAGGCCCTGCCTCCACGCGGTGATGCCGATGCTGAACTCGACGGGCACCGGCAGTTTCGCCGTGCGGTTCAGGTGGTCGAGGGCCTCGCGCACGCGGATGCCCACCTCGCGTGCGTCGCGCTCGTCCGCGTCGGGCATGGCGACCCCAAACTCGTCGCCACCAAGCCGGCCGCAAGTGTCGGTGGCGCGGACTGCTCGCTGCAGCTCAGCCGCCAGGACGCGGATCGCCTCGTCACCGACGTGGTGGCCGTATGTGTCGTTGATCTCCTTCAAGTTGTCGAGGTCGATCATCATCAGCGCCAGGCGGCGCTTGTGCCGCTCGGCAGAAGCGACGGCGCGGTCGATGGCCCGCTCGAACTCGGGCCTGTTGGCGAGTCCAGTGAGGTAGTCGGTGCGAGCTTCCTTCGTGTGCTGGCGCGCGCGGTCGAGGGCGACCGCGATCTGGTCGGCGACCGCAGCGACGAACTCGAGGTCGGTCGACTCGAAGGTGCGCGGTAAACGTGTGGCCACGGTCATCGCGCCCAGCAGCACGCCTTTGGTTCGCAGCTCGGCGCGGATGGCGCTCCATTCGCCCGCGATTCGGTCGACGCGTGACTCGGCCGGCCCGGACGAGACCTCGACCACGCGCATCAAGCCTGAGCGGCCGCTTTCCGAGAACTCCTCCTCTTCTCCGGGTTGCATGCCGATGGTCTTCGCCAGCTTCAGCCGCGCGCCCTCGCGGATCCACACCGCGCCCGCCTGCAGGCCAAGCACCTTGAGCGTCTCGCGAAGTCCCACCTCGGCGATCTCGGTCACGTCGAGCGAGCGGCCGAGCGCGCTGGCGATGTGATACAGACCGCGCAGCTCGCTCTGGCGCGCGTTGTATTTGCTCTCCGTGAAGTCGAGGTAGCCGCGGATGAAGTTCGCGTTCATGTGCTCGATGACGTCACCGAGCCGGCTCTGGGCGAGGAGCAGCGCCTCGTCCGCGTAGTCCTTGTCTCGGACTTCCTCGGTGACTCGAGCCAGGACCGTGCGCCGGAAGATGGCCAGGCCCTCGATCAGCGACTCGAGCGGGATGCCTTTCTCCGCGTAGCGGCGGGCGTACTCGCGGGCTTGCGTGTAGTACTCGTGCCACGGCAGATTGGAGTCGGGACGCAGGGACTGGAAGAGAGCCTGCAGGAAGCGGACAGCCATCTGGGCGACCTCGTCGAGGGAGCCATCTTTGTACCCCTTCAGCAGCTCCGGCTCGATCGCCCGGATGCCTTCGGCGACCACCTGGCCGCTGTCGGAAGCGTCGGTTGACAGCCGGCTGGCAACCTCAGTGAGAAGATCGCTCGCCCGCTGGGTCATATCGGCGCACTATAGAGTGACGGATGTCTGATCGCGCATCTGCTGGGCGCGCTAATCAAATGTGTAAGAGGCAGTGATGGCAACGGTTACCAGAGGATCGCTGGACAAGATCGAAGAGGTGCTCGGGCCGGACGCCCAGGACCTGCTCCAGCACGAGTGCAAGACCATCCCGAAGGAGCAGCTCCACCTCCCCGGCGGCGACTTCGTGGACCGGGTCTGGAAGGACAGCGACCGGCCCACCCGGGTCCTCAGCAGCATCCAGGCGCTGCTCACCCACGGCCGGCTGGCGGGCACGGGTTACCTGTCGATCCTGCCCGTCGACCAGGGGATCGAGCACTCCGCGGGCGCGTCTTTCGCGCCCAACCCCATCTACTTCGACGGCGCCAAGATCGTGGAGCTCGCAATCGAGGGCGAATGCAATGCGGTCGCTTCGACGTTTGGCGTTCTGGGCTCGGTGGCCCGGAAGTTCGCCCATCGGATCCCGTTCATCTGCAAGATCAACCACAACGAGCTTCTGACTTACCCGAACCACTACGACCAGATCCTCTTCGGCACTGTCCGTGAAGCGTGGGAGCTGGGCGCGGTGGCAGTGGGAGCCACGATCTACTTCGGCTCTGCGGAAATGGACCGCCAGCTGCAGGAGATCTCGGTCGCGTTCCACTCCGCGCATGAGCTCGGTATGGCGACCGTGCTGTGGTGTTACGTCCGCAACCCAGCCTTCAAGAAGGACGGCGTGAACTACGAACAGGCAGCTGACCTGACAGGTCAGGCGAACCACCTCGGCGTCAGCATCGAGGCGGACATCATCAAGCAGAAGCTGCCGACGACCAATCGTGGATTCGAGGTCATCGGTTTCGGCATGACGCGTCCCGAGGTCTACACGCAGCTCTCGACCGATCACCCGATCGACCTCTGCCGTTACCAGGTGATCAACAACTACATGGGCAGGTCGGGCTTGATCAACTCGGGTGGCGAGAGCAAAGGCGCCTCTGACCTCAAGGACGCGGTGCGCACCGCGGTGATCAACAAGCGCGCGGGCGGCATGGGCCTTATCAGCGGCCGGAAATCATTCCAGCGTCCGATGAAGGAGGGCATCGAATTACTGCACGCAATTCAGGACGTGTACCTGAATCCCGCGGTAACCATCGCGTAAAGCTCGCGTTCCTCGGCAGCGGGGCGGCGTTTTCGCTGGACCGCTACAACGGGGCGGTAGTCGTCGACGGCCGCGTGCTGCTTGACGGGGGTGCGCCGCTGCTGCCACACATGCACCGCGTTGGCGTCGACCCCGGCGCCATCGAGGTTGTCTTCCTCACCCACTTCCACGGCGACCACACGCTTGGCCTGCCGCCCTTCGTGCTGCACCGGGTCTTCGTCGACCGGCGGCCGATCGCCTTCGTCGGACCTGCCGGCATCGCCGAGTTCCTGGAGCGGCTGTGGGAGGTCAGCTGGGGACCGGACTGGAAGCGGGTGATGCGACCGCAGTTCAAGGCCAGGTACATCACCGCGAAGGCTTCGGGCACGGCCGCCGGCGTGCGGTATGAAAGCGTGAAGCTCGACCACGGAAGCATGGGCAGCGTCGGCTACCGGATCCACGTCAACGACAAGGTGGTCGCATATTCCGGCGACACGGAGGCAACGGCGCCGCTGGACAAGCTCGTCGACCACGCCGACGTGGCGATCGTCGAGGCGACCGGGCCCGGGGACGTTTTCAGCCACATGAGCTGGGAGGCGGCCACGAAGCTGCGCAAGCGCCACCCCGAGACGCGCTTCTTCTTCAATCACCTTTATTCGGGTACGGTTCCCGGTGCGGTCAAAGATCTGCAGGTGATCGAGGTCTGAAGTCCCCTCGTAACAACACACCAGCGCTGGTCGGAGCTGTTGTAGGTGGCATCGCGGGCGCGCTGGTCTTCGGCGCACTGACCGGCCTGGGCAGCCTCCTCTCGAGCCGCGTCGGCAATCCGTTGCCGGTGATCCTCCTGGCGATCGCGGGCGCCTACGCGGGATGGCTGCTGGGCGTGATCGTGTTCGGTGCGGTGCGCGGCGGCGATGACAAAACCGCTCCTTGACAAGCTCGGCGTCAAATTGGGCGCACGAGTGGCGCTGGTCGACATCGACGATGCTTCCTTCCTGAAGATGCTGCGGGAGCGGACTTCGGACATCGTCACAGGCAAACCGCGCATGCCGTGCGACATCGTTTTCGTGGGAGCCAAAGACGGTGGCGACCTCGCGCGACTCGCCCAGATCAAGGCGTGGATCGAACCCAACGGCGCGATCTGGGTCATTCGGCAGAAAGGACCTGGCAGCCCGCTTCGCGACACCGACCTGATCGAAGCAGGGCTCGCGGCGGGGCTGGTCGACAACAAGATCGCGAGCTTCTCGGAAACCCATGGCGC
>DATEGL010000144.1:0-4285 GCA_035280145.1 Candidatus Dormiibacterota bacterium
GTCGACCCGCTCGGACGTTGGCACGATGTAGTTGAGCGTCACGCCGCGAAAGCCGCTACCCTCCCGATCCACGCCGGCGTCCTTGGCGAGAGCCTCCCACGTGTAGAGGCCGAGCTCCGGTGACCCCTCACCGAGGTTGAACGAAACGAACGTCGGGTAGTCCTTGGCGATCGGGCAGCCTAGGCCCTCGGCGTAGAACTTCTTCGCCCGGCCGAGGTCCTCGACCGCGATCAGGATCGCCGATATCTCCGGATGCATCTGGTCGACCTCCCTTTGGTCACAGCGACCGCGTTTGATTCGTCACTGTTGATGACGGATCCTGAAAGAGGAATGTGACCAGATGAACGAACGCGAATGGCTCGCCGAGCGATTCGAAGCAGAACGCACGCGACTGCGGGGCGTTGCGTACCGCATGCTCGGCTCCGTCAACGAGGCGGACGATGCGGTCCAGGAAGCGTGGCTGCGCCTGGCTCGAGCAGACACAAACCGCGTGGAGAACCTCGCCGGCTGGCTGACCACCGTGGTCGCGCGCGTGTGTCTCGACATGCTCCGCTCGCGCAAGTCGCGACCGGAGGAGCCGCTGCCGCCACAACACGCAGGCGGAGACGATCCCGAACAGGAGGCTGTAATGGCGGATTCTGTCGGTCTCGCCATGCTCGTGGTCCTCGAAACGCTGGAGCCGGCCGAGCGTGTCGCGTTCGTGCTGCACGACATGTTCGCGGTGCCGTTCGACGAGATTGCTCCCATCGTGGGGCGGACACCAACTGCCGCGCGACAGCTGGCGAGCCGCGGAAGACGCCGGGTCCAGGGCAGGTCGACCGTGAGTGATCGATCACGCCACCGCGAGGTCGTCGAGGCGTTCCTTACGGCCTCGCGCCAGGGAGACTTCGAAGCGTTGATCGCGCTGCTCGACCCGGACGTGGTGGTACGGGCGGACGCAGCGTCGATGAAGATCGGAGCTCCCGGTGAGGTCCGGGGCGCCGGCGAAGCGGCGCGCATCTTCGCGGGCCGCGCTCGGGCCGCTGTGGTTGCCTCCATCGACGGGGTTCCAGGCTGGATCTGGCTTCAGCACGGCCAGGTGCGGATGGTCTTCGGCTTCACGACCGCCGGCGGAAAGATCACCGGAATCGACATGATCGCCGACCCCGATCGCCTTGGTCAGATCGCGATCGCGCGCCTCACAGGGGCGTGACCGGGATGCAGATATCGCACTCGAACTCGCCCGTGGCGTCGTCGTACTTCGCCCCCACCGGGTAGTACTCGAACGTCGGCCGCGCGTCGAGCTGCATGCCGCTGTCGGAAAGCCAGTCGCGCACGAGCCACGTCCAGGCCTCTCCAATCTCCTTGTCAGTCCCCTTGAACGAGGCCATCGCATAGTCGCCGCCGGGGATCACGGTCATCTGATGGTCGCCCGCGCCCGCGAAATCATCAGGTACTTCGACGGCGGCGTCGTAACGGAGTTTGGCGGCCTCGACAACGCCTGGATCGTCGTGGCTTATCCCATAGCGCGGCTTGCCGAACAGGCCATTCGTGTCCATCCACGGCGCAACTTTCGTCATCCAGAAATCCGATATCTCTCGCCCGTACGGGCCGACGTGGCGGAGGTAGGCGACGGTGGCGGGTTGTCGGTTGACGATCTTGACTCTCATCCGTCCATCGTGGCCGTCAGGCGAAGGCCAGGCCTGATCGAGGTTGCGTTTCAACTGATCACGATTGCTGACTTGCTTGCGTCTCCATTCGCTTGGGGTGGCGCCGAACCGCGTCTTGAACGCCCGGGCGAACGCCTCCGAGGAGCCAAACCCAACGGCCAGGGCGACTTCCAGGACCGCAAGCCTTGGCTGCGCGCCCAGGCGCTGAGCCGCGATCTCCAGCCGCCGCCGGCGCACGTAGTCGCCCAGTGTCTCGCCCATCCACGCGGTGAACAAACGGTGGAAGTGAAACGACGAGAAGTTGGCAACGCGGGCCAGCGCTTCCAGCTCGAGCGGCTCGTCGATGTGCCGGTCGATGTGCTCCACAACACGGTGCATGCGTGCAACGTATTCGGCCCGGCTGCCCACCGAGCTAGCATGATCCGGCCGTGGCCGTCGAAGAGCTGGCCGACACAATCGCGGGTTTCGCGCTGTTCGCGGACCTCTCCACCCCGCAGCGCGAGCAGGTGGTCGACATCTTCGGGGAGCAGTGGTTTGGCGACGGCGAGAAGGTCATGCGCCAGGGCCTCACCGGCACGGCGCTGTACATCGTGCTCGACGGCCAGGCGGCGATCCGGATCGATGGCGTGGATCGGGCTACTTTGCGGGCGGGTGACTACTTTGGCGAGATCTCGACTCTCCTCGGCGAGCCGCCTACTGCGGACATAGTCGCGAAAGGCGCGCTGCGCTGCCTCGTTCTGCCGAGCGCGCAGGTCGAGAGCTTCCTCAAGTCCAATCCCACAGTGATGTTCCGCCTCCTCCAGGGCGAAGCCCGCAAGGTCCGCACCACGACCAAGTGGCTGAGCTAGACAAGAAGCCGTTTCCTCCGGGTCGGTACCCGCTGATCGTCGTCGGCAGCGGGCCGGGCGGGATGCAGCTCAACTACAGCCTCGCCCGTCTCGGTGTCGAGCACGCCGCGCTTTCAGCGGACGACACACCTGGCGGGATGTTCCGAAGGTGGCCCGTGTTCCAGCGCATGCTCAGCTGGACCAAGCCCTACACCGGCTTCGCTCCTGGCACACGCGAGTACGAGCGCTTCGACTGGAACAGCCTCATCGGCGACGAAGAGCCTTGTCGGGGGCTAATGCCCGGCGTTATGGACGGGACCTCGTACTTCCCGTCACGCCCGGAGATGGAACGAGGCCTGTCGCTCTTCGCGCAATGTGCGGGCCTGCGCATCAGGTACGGCTGCGAGTGGGAGAGCACGAAGCGCGATGGGGATGATTTCGTGCTGACCACGTCCGACGGCGAGTACCGCGCGCCTGTCGTCGTCTTCGCCGTCGGGGTCGCACACCCATGGCGCCCGCCGATTCCCGGACTTGCAGACGTCCCCGACTACGGCCAGCTGCGTCCGGTCGAGACTTACGCGGACCGGCGCGTCTTCATCATCGGCAAGCAGAACTCAGGCTTCGAGATCGCCTCTGGGCTCCTGCCGTGGGCCAGGCAGATCGTCCTCGCCTCGCCCAGCAGCACGCAGCTGTCGGTCAACACGCACTCACTCGTCGGCGTGCGCGCCCGCTACGTTCAGCCATACGAAGACTCCGTCCTGGCGGGTGGTGTTGTGATCCTCGACGCATCGATCGAGGGCGTCGACAAGACCGGCGACGGTTATACAGTCCGGACGCGGACGGGGAGCGACAACAAGGCGTTGACGTTCGAGGTCGACGATGTGATCGCTGCGACGGGGTTCGTCTGCCCGCTGCTCGACCTGCCCGACCTTGGCGTCAAAACGTTCGGCCAGAGCAAGCTCCCGGCCCAGAGCTACTTCTGGGAGAGCATCTCTGTCCCCGGCATCTACTTCGCCGGCACCATCAACCAGGGCGCCAAGGGCCTGATGAAGCACGGCATCCCGAGCAACTCCGGCGCGGTGCAGGGCTACCGATACAACGCTCGCGTCCTGGCGCGTGAGCTGACGAGGAGGCATTTCGGGATCGAACCGGCCAGGCCTGGGCTTCGCGCCGACGAGGTGATCCCATTCCTCTTACGCGAGGCACGCTACGGCCCCGAGCTGTGGCACCAGCGCTCGTACCTCGCGCGCGTCATCTCCATGGATGGCGACCGCGGCATCCTGGACGAGGGAATCGTGCCGCTGGCGCATTTCCTGGACGCCGCCACGTACGAGGGCGCGGCGATGGTGCTGGAATCCAATGGCCACGACGACCTCTACCCCGTCGTATACGTGAAGCGGTCGGGTGGCGTTTCCGAGCACGCGATGCCGCCGAATCCGCTTCTCGACTTCCAGCGCGGAGAGTATGCGGACGCGATGGCGGAGGCGCTGCAGCCGCTGCTCAGCCGATCGTTGACCCAGCCACGGTCGTGACGCTACCGACCGGCACCGTCACGTTCCTCTTCACCGACATCGAGGGCTCGACGCGTTTGATGCAGGAGCTGGGGGCCAATTACGTGCCGCTGCAGATGGCGCACCACGAGATGCTGCGCGACGCCTTCCGCAGCAACGAGGGCCGAGAGCTGCGGACTGAAGGCGACTCCTTCTTCTGCGTGTTCGCCAGCGCGGTCGACGCGTGTCAGGCGGCCGCAACCGCGCAGCGATCCTTTGCCCGATATCCCTGGCCGGACGGTCACGCACTCCGAGTCCG
>DATEGL010000145.1:0-2910 GCA_035280145.1 Candidatus Dormiibacterota bacterium
CGTGGTCTCGCCCGCACGGATGGCCGCTCCGACCGCACCCTCGATCGCGTTAGCCATTTCGGTGTGACCCAGATGTCTCACCATCATAGAGGCGCTCAAAATCGCCCCGATCGGGTTCACGATGCCCTTGCCCGCGATGTCCGGGGCGGTGCCGTGGACCGGCTCGAACAGGCCGCGCTTCGTCTCGGGGTTGATGTTGCCCGAGGGTGCGATGCCCATCCCGCCGATCAGCTCCGCGGTTAGGTCAGAAAGGATGTCCCCAAACAGGTTGCCCGTGACGATGACGTCGAACTGCGTCGGGTCCCGAACCAGCTGCATTGCGGCCGCGTCGACATAGAGATGACGCGTCTTGATGCTCGGGTGCTTTGTTGCGATCGCCTTCCATCGCTCCTGCCACAGCGCGCCTGCATACGTCATGGCGTTGGACTTGTCGACCATGGTCACCTCGCGCGTCGCCACCCGGAAGGCGTATTCGATGATCCGCGTCACGCCGAGGTGCGTGTTCAGGTCCTCCTGTATCGCGACTTCCTCCTCTGTTCCTCTCTTGAAACGCCCGCCCATGCCGACGTACAGACCTTCGGTGTTCTCGCGCACGATAAGCAGATCGATGCCGCGCCTGTCCTCGCGGCGAAGCGGTGAGAGGCGGTCGTCGTAGAGCTTCGCCGGTCGCAGGTTGACGTAGAGGTCCAGCTCGAAGCGCAGCCTTAGCAGCACACCGGCGAGATACGCCGCGTCATTGACGCGCGGATCGCCGACCGCGCCAAACAGGATCGCGTCGGCTTTTTCCAGCTCGATCCACGTCGCGGGTGCGATGGGCTCGCCTGTGCGGAGAAACTGGTCCGCGTTGACGTCGTACTCCTGGAAATCGAAGCCGGCGCCGGCCGCGCGCAGGACCTTGAGCGCCTCCGGGACGACCTCTTTGCCGGCGCCGTCACAAGGCAGGACGGCGATGTGGCTAGGCAGGAGCGGTTTCCTTCTCGCGCAGCTTGTAGCGCTGGATCTTGCCGGTGATTGTCTTGGGCAGCTCGGGCACGAACTCGATAAGGTGCGGGTACTGGAAGCGCTGGAGGCGTGACTTGCAGTGCTCCTGCAACGCGACGATCAATGTGTCACCGGTCACTGCGTCCGGTTTGGCGATCACGAAAGCCTTGATCTTCGTGAACCCCTCCACGCTGATGCCGACAACCGCACTCTCAGCGACAGCCGGGTGCTCGAGCAGCGCCGATTCGATCTCGATGGGCGACACCCACAGTCCGCTGACCTTGATCATGTCGTCCGAGCGGCCTTCGTACCAGTAGTAGCCGTCCGCGTCCATCCGATACCGGTCGCCGGTGAAGAACCAGTCACCCAGGATGGAACGCTTCGACTTCTCGTGCTGGGCCCAGTACAGGGCAAGGGCGCTGTCGCCTTTGACGTAGAGGTCGCCGGCCTCACCGTCTGGTACCGCCTTGCCTTCGTCGTCGAGGATCTTCAGCTCGTATCCGGGCACCGGCTTGCCGCTGCTGCCCGGCCGCACGTCCTCGAGGCGGTTCGAGCAGTAGATGTGGAGCATCTCCGTCGAGCCAACACCGTCGAGGATGGTCAGACCGAAGGCGTCTTTCCAGCGCCGCCACACCTCGGCAGGAAGTGACTCGGCCGCGGCAACGCAGTGGCGGATCGAGCTTAGGTCACGGTCCTTCGCTCCTTCGAAGTTGAGGATCGCGTTGTACAGGGTCGGGGCGCTGAAGAACAGCGTCGGCTTTCGCTGCTCGATCGTGTCGAGCACAGTCGCAGGCGTGTGCCTCCCGGCGTGAAGAACAGTGGATGCGCCGACCCAGTATGGAAACGTGAGGTTGTTTCCGAACCCGTAGGCATGAAAGAGGCCGGTGGTGGAAAAGGTCGTGTCCCTTGGGTCGATGCCAAGGACCTGCTCGGCATAGGTGACGCAGGTGTACGGAATGTCGTGCTGGAGGTGGACGACAGCCTTGGGCTTGCCGGTCGAACCGGAGCTGTACAGCCAGAACGCCATGTCGTCCCTTCGCGTCAGTGCCGTTGGAACCTCGTCACCAGGCTCGATCCGATCCGTGCGGATGACGCTGGCGCCTTTCGCCGCCTGTCTGAGCTTCTCCTCGCTCTGCTGGTCGACGACGATCACCCGGGCCAGTGAGTCGGCGATGTAGTGCTCGTAGTCCTCGCTCCTCTGCAGCAGGGGGTTGACGGGCACCGGGACCGCGCCGATGCGAATGGCGCCGAGGAACGATGCGACCCAGCCGGGCGTGTCGAAGCCGACGATCAAAACGCGCTCCTCACGGCGGACGCCGTGGTCGAGGAGCTGCTGGGCGGCGCCGGAGGCCAGGCGGGCCAGGGCGCCGTAGGTGACGTCGCCTGAGGTGGAGTGGATCGCGACTCTGGACTCGCGGCCTGCGGCGAGGTTGCGCTCGAGCAGGTCGGCGCCGACGTTGTACCGCTCCGGCAGATCCACCTTGGAAATAGTGCCACGCGGCGGACGAGGTCAACTCATCCCTGGGTTACTGCCTGACGATCGCGGCCGCGCCCTTCCGCAAGACGAACTTCTGGATCTTGCCCGTCGCCGTCTTCGGCAGCTCCGGCACGAACGTCACGCCGTGCGGGGATTTGAAGTGCGCCAGCCGGTCGCGCGTGAACGCGATCAGCTCGGCCTCGGTCGCCGACGCGCCTGGCTTCAGCACGACGTAGGCGAACGGCGCCTCACCCCACTTCTCGTGCGGCAGGCCGACGATGGCCGCCTCCTGCACCGCCGGGTGGCGGAGCAGGACGCCTTCGACCTCGATCGATGAGATGTTCTCGCCGCCGCTGATGATCACGTCCTTGATCCGGTCGCGGATTTCGACGTAGCCGTCCGGGTGCAGCACCGCGGCGTCGCCGGTGTGGAACCAGCCGTCGCCCATCACC
>DATEGL010000146.1:0-4664 GCA_035280145.1 Candidatus Dormiibacterota bacterium
CATCGGGGATCGAGGAGTACTACGACCCGACGCGCCAGAGCGCCCAGATCGCCGACGTTCGCCTCCAGGAGATCCTCGGCAAGTACGACGCGGCGAAGATTGCGTCGGCGCTCCAGGAGAAAGGCGTCGATCCCTCTGTTCTCAACCCACTGCCGGTGGTGCAGCATCCCTTGAGCTCGCCGGCGCTGGCCGCGGGGAATGCGTTCCTCAGCTTCTTTCTGCCCTACATCCTGATCGTTATGACCATGACCGGCGGCCTCTCGGCGGCGCTGGACACATCGGCCGGCGAACGCGAGCGGAAGACGCTCGAAAGCCTGCTCCTGACGCCTGCGCCGCGCAGCCAGGTGCTGGTCGGGAAGATCCTGGCCGTGAGCGTCATCAGCCTCGTCGCAGCCATCGCGGCCATCGGCTCGATGCTGATCGCGCTCAGTCGTATCTCCTTCGGCTTCAACGAGTCACGCGGGACACACATCGGCTTGAGCCCGCTCGCCGCGATCGTGATGGTCTGGCTCGCCGTCTTGCTGGCGTCATCCTTCAGCTCGGTCACCGTCGCCCTGGGCACGCTGGCGCGCAACTTCCGTCAGGGTCAGGCCTATGCGACGCCGCTCTATTTCATAACCATCTTCCCGGCATCGATCGTGCTGTTCATCCCCGACTTCAACCCAAGCCTCGCGTACTACCTGATCCCGATCCTCAACGCGGTGCTCGTTCTGCGCGACGCGATCGTGCACAACGCGCTGGCCTGGGGCCCCCTCATCGTGACCTCGATCAGCCTTGTGGTCACTGGCGCCCTCTGCTTCTATGCGGCGCTGAGACTTTTCACTCGCGAAGCCCTGCTCGTGCGGTCGTAGACTTGCCCTAAGGAGCCATGCCGCGCCGACTCGAGCTCAGGGACCTGCGCAGCCTCGAACGACGGAGCATGTACTCGATCTTCCATCCTTTCGACGCAGCTGAGGCGATGCCGCGCGAAGTCGTCGACGAGGGAATCCGCCGCCGCAGGCGACAGCTGCAGGACATCTGGATCGGAGACGAGCTGTTCTTGCCAGCATTGCTGATCACGTTCATGGGCCTGGCCCTGCTCCGATTGCCGGCACTGCTGGCGTTCGTGGTTACTGTCCTCGCGGTGGGAGGTGCCTATTTCTTGATCGCGGCGATGCGGAGGTCGTGACATGCGACGCCGGCTCGAGCTGAGGGACCTGCGAAGCCTCGAGCGAAGGAGCATGTACTCGATCTTTCACCCGCTCGACCCGAATGAGCGGCTGCCGCGGGAGCTTCTTCTCGAAGGCATGCGTTGGTACGAGCGGCTCGACTGGCCGCGGATGCGGACGGTGGTGGGCGCGCTGTACCTGCCGGCGCTGTTTCTCTTGATCCTTGCTCTTGACTCGCTCGATGTCAGCGCGCCGTTCGCATTCGCCATAGCGGGCGCGGCCCTCGTGGGCGTCCTGGCCCTCCTCCTCGTCGGCCGCACTCGGTAATCGCGTATAACCGTCCCATGACTGAAGCAGTGATCGTGGCGTACGGCCGCTCGCCGATCGGGCGCGCGCGCAAGGGATCCCTCGTCGACGTCCGTCCGGATGACCTGGGGGCCCATGTGGTGACCAAAGTCCTCGACAAGGTGCCCGAGCTCGACCCGACCCAGATCGAAGACCTGATCTGCGGCTGCGGCCTGCCCGGCGGAGAGCAGGGCCACAACATCGGCCGCGTCGTCTCCATCCTGGCCCGGCTCGACGTCCCCGGCGTGACGGTCAACCGCTACTGCTCGTCATCGCTGATGACCACTCGAATCGCCACTCACGCGATCGAAGCCGGCGAAGGCGACATCTTCCTCTCGGTCGGCGTCGAGTGTGTTTCGCGCTATGGAAGCGGATATCCCGACCCGCCCGACACCTACAACCCTCGCCTGGTGCCCGGAAACGCCGAGGAGTACCCGGACATCTACATCGCGATGGGACAGACGGCGGAGAACGTCGCCGAGCGCGAAAAGATCAGCCGCGAGGAGCAGGACCGGTTCGCGGTGAAGAGCCAAGCGGCGGCGGTCAAGGCGCGCGACGACGGTTTCTTCGACCGCGAGATCATCCCGGTGCCGCTGCCGAACGGCCAGATGTTCACCAAGGACGATGGGCCGCGGCCGGGCACGACCATGGAGGTGCTGGCGACGCTCAAGCCGGCGTTCAGGGAGAACGGCACGGTCACGGCCGGCAACGCGTGTCCGCTGAACGACGGCGCCGCCGCGGTCGTCGTTATGTCTGACAAACGCGCCAGGGAGCTCGGCTTGAAACCGATCGCGCGGGTCGTCTCGACCGGGCTGTCAGCACTCGAGCCGGAGCTCATGGGATTGGGCCCGATCGACGCCTCGAAGCAAGCGCTGAAGCGGGCGAAGATGGCGATCGATGACATCGACATCGTCGAGATAAACGAAGCCTTCGCCGCCCAGGTCATCCCCGCAGCACGCCGGATTGGTGTCGACCCGTTCAGCGACAAGCTCAACCCACACGGCGGCGCGATCGCGCTCGGCCACCCATTCGGGATGACAGGCGCTCGCATACTGTGCACGCTGCTCAACGGGCTCCGGGAACGCGACAAGACGTTCGGCCTGGAGACGATGTGCGTTGGGGGTGGCCAGGGTATGGCCATGATCGTGGAGCGCCTGAACTAGCGCCGGTTCTTCTTTTCCTTCTGGTCTTTCTGGCTTCTCTGCCAGAACCGAAACATGTTTTCGCGTTCCCTGTAGTAGCCACGGACCGCCTCGCCCATCCAGTCATTGCTCCTGGTCGCCTGTGGTTTTCCAGATCCAGTCGCCGGCGGCTCGGTCGACGCGCCCGCGCCGCGGCGCCGGCTTAAAAACAACCACAGCGCCCACAGCAGCATCACGCCGCCGATGGCGAGGAGCCCAAGCCCGCCATCGAACCACACGCTGCCGAACAGGTTGTCCGACGAGCTGAGCCGCGTGATCCCGATCGTCATCAGGGCCAGCCCGATCACCGCGGCCGCCGTGCCGAACGGCAGCCAGAACATCGCCGAGTCATAACGGGAGCGGTCCACTACCGCTCCAGGTTAGACCCGGGCTTCGGCCAGGAGATTCTCGAGCACCCTCTCGAGCAGGGTCCGGAGCGTCCTCCGTTCGTCGGCCGACAGGTTCCGGAGTACCTCGTCCTCGAGGCTGTCCCGGGCCTTGTCCGCCCGCTCCAGGGCGCGCCTGCCGGCAGCTGTGATCTCGACGATGTGGCGGCGGCGGTCGTCAGGGTCGCGCCGCCGGATCGAGAACTGGGCGGCTTCGAGCTCGTTCAGGATGAGGACAACCATATTGGCGTCCAGGAACAGCGCGGTCTCCAGCTCCTGCTGGGTCGTGCCGGGGTGGTCGCGGATGTACCCGAGGGCCATGTAGGGCTTGAACCGCATCCCGAGGATCTCCTCACCTGTCCGGCGGTTGAGCGCCTTGTGGACCTGCGTCAGGAGGGACACAAACCCCTGGTCGCCTCTTTTCACGTTCATGGAGTCTATCACCGACTATTAATCTTCCCAATCTCCAGATAATCCATGCAATAATTACCGTGATGATCCTGTTATAGTGATCATCCTAGCATCGGTTCGATCATCTGGAGGGAATTGTGAATTCAAATCTAAGAAGGTGGATCGCCCTGGTCGTCGTGTGCCTGGGCCAGCTCATGGTGATGCTCGACACCACGATCGTCAACGTCGCGCTGCCCCACATTCAGCGTGACCTCAACTTCAGCCCGGCCGGATTGACCTGGGTGGTCAACTCGTACGTCATCGCGTACGCCAGCTTCCTGCTGGTTGCCGGACGCGCCGGGGACCTGATCGGACGCCGCAAGGTTTTCCTGGCCGGTGTGCTGCTGTTCACGGTGGCGTCGGTCGGCAGCGGGTTCGCCACCGGCGCCGAGCACCTGATCGCAGGCCGCTTCCTGCAGGGTCTTGGCGGGTCGCTGGCGACCGGCGTGATCATCGCCATCATAGTCACCGACTTCCCAAAGCCGCTCGAGCGCGCGCAGGCGATGAGCATCTTCACCCTGGTCATCGCAAGCGGCGGCTCGCTGGGTCTGCTGGCAGGCGGATTCCTGACCCAGTGGCTGAACTGGCACTGGATCTTCTTCATCAACGTGCCGATCGGGATCGTCACCATGATCCTGGGCGCCGCGCTGATCAACGAGAACCCCGGGCTCGGCCTTGGCCAGGGAGTCGACGTCCTCGGTGCAGTCCTCGTCACCGCCGCGCTGATGCTAGGCGTCTACGGCATCGTCACGGCCTCGGACCAAGGATGGGTGTCAGCTCACACACTCGGCTTCGCCGCCACCGCGCTCGTCCTGCTGGGGGCGTTCGTACTCCTGGAGGCGCGGCTCGCCAACCCGATCATGCCGCTGCGTGTGCTGACGATGCGGTCGCTGACCGGCGCCAGCGTCGCGCGTGGGCTGCTGTTCGCAGGCATGTTCACCAACTTCTTCGTCGGGGCGCTGTACATGCAGAATGTGAAGGGCTTCAGCGCCTTCCAGACCGGACTCGGCTTTCTGCCGACGACGCTCGCGGTCGGCGTGATGTCGGGCGCGGGCATCTCGGCCAGGTTGATGGCGCGGTTCGGTCCGCGCGCCCTCGCGATCGCAGGCATGTCAACCCTTGCGTCCGGGCTCGTTCTCCTGTCGCAGGTGGAC